>JAPPKP010000419.1 GCA_028819955.1 Rhodospirillaceae bacterium
CGCGGCACCGAGGGTATGTGCGACTGCCGCAAACCGCGCGGCGGCGGGGCGGCCGAAGCCGCTCACAGTCGACCGTGCGCCGGGTGTGACTCGGTGCGGCTGACGCGCAGCCTCTTGATCCGCCTTGGGTCGGCCTCCAGCACGTCGAAGGCGAACCCGGCCGGGTGGCAGATGCGCTCGCCTGCGCGCGGCACACGCTCGGCGAGTGTGAACACGAGCCCGCCGAGGGTATCGACCGCGTCCTCCTCGTCGCCGTCGAGCAACGGGACCGCCAGATGACGCTCCAGCTCGTCGACGCGCACGCGCGCGTCCACCTCCATGGCGCCGTCTTCCAGGCGGATCAGGGCCGGCGCCTCGATCTCGTCGTGCTCGTCCTCGATTTCGCCGACGATCTCCTCCACCACGTCCTCGATGGTGACCAGGCCGTGAGTCCCGCCGTACTCGTCGACGATCACCGCCATGTGCACCCGGGTCTCGCGCATTTCCTTCAGCAAGGCCGGGATCGGCATGGACTCGGGCACGAACAGGATCTCGCGCCTGATCGCATTCAGATCGAAGGGGCCGTCCCCGCCCCAATGGCGCATGACGTCGCGGATGTGGATCATGCCCACGATGTCGTCGAGGTTGCCGCGGTAGAGCGGCATGCGCGAGTGGCCCTCCTCCTTGATGGTGGCGACGACTTCGTCCAGCGGCGCCGTGATCTCGACCGCCGTGATGTCGTTGCGAGGCACCATCGCGTCCTCGGCGGTCAAGCCGCCGAAGCGGAGGAGGTTGAGCAGCAGGTCGCGCTCGTGCGGGCTGATCTGCTCAGCGATCTCCTCTTCTGCGAGGATTTCGCCAAGGGATTCGCGCCAGGAGGCGCCGTTTCCACGGCCGAGCCCCCTGCGCAACCAATTGCCGAGCAGGCCCACGACCGACGCGCGGACCCGCCCGCTTCGGTCGCCGCCTACACTGTCGCCGCTAGATGGAGGTTTGTCGTCTTCGCTCATCGTTCCGCCTCCGCGGTCCGTGACCGCGGGGCAACTCTGCTTCTCACAGGTTATCGTAGGGATCGCATAAGCCAAGTGCCAATAGCGTTTGGGTCTCGAGTGCGCGCATGCGGCGCTCGGCACCCGGCTCGTCGTGGTCGTGGCCGAGCAGGTGGAGCACGCCGTGGACCACCAGGTGGCTCACCCGGTCGGCGAGCCCAACGCCGGCCGAGGCGCTGTCGCGCTGAACGGTCTCGCGGGCGAGCACCACGTCGCCCAGCATGAGCGGCATTTCCACCGGCGGCGGGTCGAGGCGCGGCGGCTCGTGGACCGGGAAGGAGAGCACGTCCGTCGCGTGGTCCTGACCGCGGTAGTCCCTGTTGAGAATTCGCACGAACGCATCGTCCGCCAGCACGACGCCGAGCTCGACGTGACCGAACAATCCGGGCGCGGCCTCCAGGGCCGCAGCAGCGGCACGGTGCGCCACGGCGGGGGCCTCAGGAAGAGCGGTCGACCACGCCGAATCGCGGAGGCTGATCGCGATCTCGATCTCGGTCATCGCCGGGGGTTGCGGCGTCATAGGCCTCGAGAATGCGCGTCACCAGCGAGTGACGCATGACATCGGCAGTGCCGAAGCGGACGAAGGCGACCTCGTCCATACCCTCCAAGGTCGCGACGGCATGGCGGAGGCCGGACTTCGCGCCGGCGGGGAGGTCCACCTGTGTGAGGTCGCCGGTGACGACCATGCGCGAGCCCTCGCCGAGCCGGGTGAGGAACATCTTCATCTGCAGCGGCGTCGTGTTCTGCGCCTCGTCCAGGATAATGAATGCCTGGGAGAGCGTGCGCCCGCGCATGAAGGCGAGCGGGGCGATCTCGATCTCCGCCGAATCGATGCGCCGCGACACCAGGTCCGCCGGCAGCATGTCGTAGAGCGCGTCGTAGAGCGGGCGGAGGTAAGGGTCGACCTTGTCCTTCAAATCGCCGGGCAAAAAGCCGAGACGCTCGCCGGCTTCCACCGCCGGCCGCGAGAGCACGATGCGCTCGACCCGCCCCGTGAGATAGAGCGAGACCGCCATCGCCACCGCGAGATAGGTCTTGCCGGTGCCGGCGGGGCCGAGCCCGAACACCAGATCGTTGTTCTGCATGGCGCGCACATAGTCGGCCTGGCGCGGTGAGCGCGGGCTGACCGGGCGCTTGCGGGTGCGGAGTGTGAGAGCGGGCTCAGGCTCGGCCCGCCCGCCCACCGTGCCGACGGCGCCCCCGGCACCCGGCCCCATCGCCATGCGAATCGCGCCTTCGACCTCGCCGCCGCCCATCGGCAGGCCCTGCTTCAGCTTGTCGTAGAGCGTCCGCAGCACTGCCTCGGTGGCCGCAACCGAGGATGGCGGGCCGCTGATTGCGACCTCGTTGCCGCGGGAGCGCAGGACCACGCCCAGCGCGTGCTCGATCCGCACCAGGTGGCGGTCGTGGTCGCCGAAGAGCAGCGGCAGCAGCGTATTGTCGTCGAAGCGGATCTGCGCGCCGGCCTCGCCCGGCGCCCCGGATGCAGGGCGGCTCACGCGGAAACGTCTCCTGCGACACGCAGACCGGCATCGCTACCGCGACCAAGGGTGTCCGCGCCCGTGCCGCCCGCCAGCACGCCCGCGAGGCCGTTAGGCGAGGCGTCAGTCACGGTGGCCTCTGCGACTGTGCCGATCAATCCCTCGTCGCCCCCCACGTGGAGCCACTGCATATATGGCGTGCGGCCCGCGACCTGACCAGGGTGGCGGCCGTGCCTCTCGAAGAGCACCGGGAGCGTCCGGCCCACCGTGCTCGCGTTGAAGCGCCGCTTCTGATCGTCGAGCAGGCGCTGGAGCCTGCTCAGGCGGTCGGCCGCGACCTCGCCCGGCACGCGGTCGTCGCGCTCGGCCGCCGGCGTGCCGGGGCGCGGGCTGTACTTGAAGGAGAAGGCCTGTGCGAACTCGACCTGGCGCACGAGCGCCATCGTCTCCTCGAAATCTGCCTCGGTCTCGCCGGGGAAACCCACGATGAAGTCGCTTGAGAGCGCGATCTCAGGCTGCGCGGCGCGGAGCGCGGCCACCGACTGCAGGTAACGATCGGCGCCGTGGCCCCGGTTCATGGCGGCGAGGATACGGTCCGACCCCGACTGCACGGGCAGGTGCAGGAAGGGCATCAGCTTGGGCTCGCGTCCGTGCGCCTCGATCAGCGCCGGTGTCATGTCGCGCGGATGCGAGGTCGTGTAGCGCAGCCGCTCCAGCCCCTCGATGGCGGCCAGGCGGTGGATCAGCCCCGCCAAATCGGTCTCGCCTCCGTCGGTGTCGCCGGCACCGTGATAGGCATTGACGTTCTGGCCCAGCAGCACGATCTCGCGGGCGCCGGCGGCAACGAGGCGGCGCGCCTCGGCATCGACATCTGCTGCCGGCCGAGACTCCTCCGCGCCCCTTGTGTAGGGCACGACGCAGAAGGTGCAGAAGCGGTCGCAGCCTTCCTGAACCGTGAGGAAGGAGGAAACGCCTCGTCCGGGCTGCGGTCCGGCCAGCTCTTCCGGCAAGTGGTCGAAGCGCGAGTCCGCCGGCATGGAGGTATCGACCGCGGCGCGCCGCTCGCGCCCGGCGCGCGCCACCATGCCGGGCAGGCGATGATAGGCCTGGGGGCCGCCGACGATATCGACGTAGGGCGCGCGCGCGGCGACCTCCTCGCCCTCGGCCTGGGCGACGCAGCCTGCGACGGCGAGCAGCATTTCCCCGCCGCCCCGCTCGCGCGCCTGCTTCAAGCCGCGCAACCGCCCGAGCTCGGAATAGACCTTCTCCGCCGCCTTCTCACGGATATGGCAGGTGTTGAGGACCACCAGATCGGCGTCCTCGATCTCCGTTGTCGAGCGATAGCCGAGCGGCGCCAGGACGTCCGCCATGCGGGCGGAGTCGTAGACGTTCATCTGGCAGCCGAAGGTCTTGACGTAGAGCTTTTTCGCCACGGCCTCGCCGTGTGTCGGAGCTTCACTGGAGATCGCGCGGCCCGCCAATCGTGCCGCTCCCTGCCCCTCTCGCAGGTCGCCGACCCTAGCACTCGCCGCAACGCTGTCAAGCGAAGGGCCTTTTCGAATCCCTCAATCGCCGGGCGCTCGCTCCGCTCGCTTGGCTTCGCGCCGTTGGCGCGGCGCGCGGTTGCGCGCTCCGGCCCGCTCCGCGGACCGGTGCTCTCATGTGCTGTAGCCTGCGGTTGCCTAGTTCAGAGCGCTGCCGCAACGGCTTCACCCACGTCCTCCGTGCTGGCGCTGCCGCCGAGATCGGGGGTGAGCGGCGCGCCTTCGCCGAGCACCGTCTCGATGGCGCCTTCGATGGCGCGCGCCGCGTCGCCGTGGCCGAGATGGTCCACCATCATCGCGCCGGTCCAGATCATCGCCACCGGGTTGGCGATGGCGCGGCCTGCGATGTCCGGCGCAGACCCGTGCACCGGCTCGAACATGGAGGGGTGGTCGCGATCCGGGTTGAGGTTGGCGGCCGGCGCTAGACCCATGCCGCCCGCCACCGCGGCACCAAGGTCGGACAGGATGTCGCCGAAGAGGTTGCTGCCCACCACCACGTCGAACCAGTCCGGATGCTGCACGAAGTGGGCACTCAGAATGTCGATATGGAAGCTGTCGGTCTCCACGTCCGGGAACTCTGCGGCATGGGCCGCGAAGCGTTCGTCCCAATAGGGCATGGTATGGATGATGCCGTTGGACTTGGTGGCCGAGGCCACGCGCCCGCGGCGCTTGCGGGCCAGCTCGAAAGCGTAGCGCATCACCCGGTCGACGCCCTGTCGGGTGAAGACGCTCTCCTGCACCACCGCCTCCTGCTCGGTGCCGGCGTAGATGCGCCCGCCCATCTCCGAGTACTCGCCCTCGTTGTTCTCGCGGACGATGACGAAGTCGATGTCCGCCGGCGTGCGGCCTGCGAGCGGCGAGGTCACGCCCTTGAGCAGCTTGATCGGGCGCAGATTGACGTATTGGCGGAAGGCCCGGCGCAGCGGTATCAGGAGACCCCAGAGCGACACGTGGTCCGGCACGCCGGGGAAGCCCACCGCGCCCAGCAGGATCGCGTCGAACGGTCGCAGCACCTCGATCCCGTCTTCCGGCATCATCCGGCCGGTCTTGCCGTAGGTCTCGCAGTTCCAGCCGAAGTGCTGCCAGTCGAAGCCGATATCGAAGCGCCGGCCCGCGGCCTCCAGCACCCGCATGGCCTCGGGCATGACCTCGTTGCCGATGCCATCGCCCGGAATCACTGCAATTCGATAGTGCGCCATGGACTGACCTCCTTTCGCCAGCGCGCGCATGCTAACGGAACCGCATCGGGACGGCGAGCCGGCACGCGGCATTTGACTCGAGCGCACGTGCGGTGTAATCGAAGCGCCGTCCAGGGTGCGCGCCGCAGGCATCGCCGCGCGCCCTTCCCCTGTGCGGAGGCTGCAACGTGGCGCGTATCGCCGGCGTCAACATCCCGACCAACAAGCGGGTCGAGATTGCGTTGACATATATTCACGGGATCGGGCGCACCAAGGCCCGGCAAATTCGGGAAACGGTGGGACTGCCGGCCGAGAAGCGGGTGAGTCAACTGAGCGATGCGGAGGTCATCCGCATCCGTGAGGTGATCGACCAGGGCTATGTGGTCGAGGGCGACCTCCGCCGCGAGGTCGCGATGAACATCAAGCGCCTGATGGACCTCGGCACCTATCGGGGGCTCCGGCACAGGCGTGGCCTGCCGGTGCGCGGCCAGCGCACCCACACCAACGCACGCACGCGCAAAGGGCCGGCACGCCCGATCGCGGGCAAGAAGAAGTAGAGGGCAGCGAGTATGGCGAGGCCGACGCGCACGCGGCGCCGCGAGCGGAAGAACATCTCCTCCGGGATCGCCCATGTCAGCGCCACCTTCAACAGCACGATGATCACCATCACCGACGTCCAGGGCAACGCGATCGCCTGGTCGTCGGCCGGCAGCATGGGCTTTCGCGGCTCGCGCAAGTCGACCCCCTACGCTGCCCAGATGGCTGCCGAGGAAGCCGGCCGCAAGGCCGCCGAGCACGGCGTCAAGTCCCTCGAGGTCGAGATCAAGGGGCCGGGGTCGGGCCGTGAGTCGGCGTTGCGCGCGCTGCAAAGCGCGGGTTTCGTGATCACCGCGATCCGCGACGTCACGCCGATCCCGCACAATGGCTGCCGGCCGCCGAAACGGCGGCGCGTCTGACGGCACCGTTCCGGGGCGCCCCCCCGCCCCCCCCCGGTTAATAAAACGGCGGTAAAACCCAAACACCGGGCAGTGGTTTTGATTAAAAAAAAAAGGGAGGGACTCATCAAGCCGCACAAGCTCGAAGTGACGCCCGAAGGAGACGGCTCCCGCTTCGCCCGCATCGTGGCCGAGCCGCTGGAGCGCGGTTACGGCATGACGCTCGGCAACGCGCTCAGGCGCATCCTGCTGTCGTCGCTGCAGGGTGCTGCGGTGACGTCGATGCAGATCAACGGCGTGCTGCACGAGTTCTCCTCGCTCCAGGGCGTGCGTGAAGACATCACCGACATCGTGCTCAACGTGAAGCTGCTGGCGCTCCGCCTGCACGGCGAAGGACCCCGGCGGATGACGCTCAGCGCCTCGGGGCCGGGCGAGGTCACGGCGGCGCAGATCCAGGCCGGCCACGGCATCCAGATCATCGACCCCGACGTGGTGATCTGCACCCTCGACGAGAACACGAACATCGAAATGGAACTCACTGTCGAGACCGGCAAGGGCTATGTCCCCGCCGCGCAGAACCGGCCCGAGGACGCGCCGATCGGGCTGATCCCGGTCGATGCGCTTTACAGCCCGGTGCGCAAGGTCGCCTACAAGGTGGACAACACCCGTGTCGGTCAGGTGACCGACTACGACAAGCTGACCATGCGGGTCGAGACCAACGGCACCGTCTCGCCCGAGGATGCGATCGCGCTCGCAGCGCGGATCCTCCAGGATCAGCTCCAGCTCTTCATAAACTTCGAAGAGCCGCGCGAGCTGCCGCGTGCCGAGGAGGCGGTCGAGCCCGAGTTCAACCCGAACCTGCTGCGCAAGGTGGACGAGCTGGAGCTGTCCGTCCGCTCCGCCAACTGCCTCAAGAACGACAACATCATCTATATCGGCGACCTGGTGCAGTATTCCGAAGCCGAAATGCTGCGGACGCCCAACTTCGGCCGCAAGTCGCTCAACGAGATCAAGGACGTGCTCGCCGCCATGGGCCTCTATCTCGGTATGGAGCTCACCGACTGGCCGCCCGAGAACATCGAGGAGCTGGCCAAGAGGCTGGACGAGCCCTACTAGGGGCCGCACCGGAACAGGCCACGCCGCAGGGGGATACGCCATGCGCCATCGACATGGCCAACGCAAGCTGAACCGAACGTCGAGCCATCGCCGCGCGATGTTCCGCAACATGGCGACGTCGCTGCTCAAGCACGAGCAGATCGAGACCACGGTGCCGAAGGCGAAGGAGCTGCGCGGCGTGGTCGAGCGCATGATCACGCTGGGCAAGCGCGGCGATCTCCACGCGCGCCGGCAGGCGCTGAGCTATCTCGTGGACGATGCGGTCGTGCGCAAATTGTTCGACACGCTGGGCCCCCGCTATGCCGAGCGCCCGGGCGGCTACACCCGGGTGCTCAAGGCCGGCTACCGCTACGGCGATGCCGCACCCATGGCGATCATCGAGCTGGTCGACCGGGACGAGGACGAGAAGGGCAAGGATTCGGGCCCGGTTCCGGGCGACGACGAGGAGGAGGAAGAGGAGAGCGAAGCCGCGTAGGCGGCACGTCTATCCCACTGAATCCCGGCTCAGGTCGGGAAGACCTCTCTCAGCTCGGCGACCTGCTCGTCGGTCAGCAACCTGACCGGCGCGCCGCGCAGCAGCAGGTGCAGCTTTGCCGTCTCCTCCAGCTCTTCGGCGGCATAGACCGCGGCGTCCAGCCCCTTCCCCGCCACCACGGGGCCGTGATTGGCCAGCAGAACCGCGTGGTGCGTGCGGGCCGCGTCGCGCACGGCGTCCGCGAGCGCGCGATCGCCAGGCCGGTAGTAAGGGATGAGCGGCAGCCGGCCCACGCGCATCACGTAGTAGGCGGTGATCGGCGGCAGCACGTCGGCGGGGTCGGCGTCGGCGAGGCAGGAGACCGCGACCGAGCACGTGCTGTGCAGATGCACGATGGCACGCGCATCGGGTCTCGCCCGGTACATCGACTGATGCAGGAAGGCCTCCTTCGACGGCGGATCGCCGGAGAGGTGGGCTCCGTCCGGCCCGAGCTTCGCGATGCGGGCGGGATCGAGCCGGCCGAGACAGGAGTTGGTCGGCGTGACCAGAATGCCGTCGTCCAGCAGCACGCTGATATTGCCCGACGCCCCACAGCCATAGCCGCGCGTGAACAGGGATTCGCCGTGCAGGGCGATCTGTTCGCGGAGCGCGGTCTCGTTCACGGCAGGACGGTGAACGCGCGGGTGAAGAAGTCGGGCGCGCCGAAGTTGCCGGACTTCAGCGCGAGAT
>JAPPKP010000080.1 GCA_028819955.1 Rhodospirillaceae bacterium
CACCGTCGAGGCCTTTGGTACCGAGCGCTGCATGTTCGCGAGCGACTTTCCGGTGGCGGCGCTGCACGGCGGCGCGGACGCGATCTACGATTCGTTCAAGACCATCGTCGCCGACCTCACGGCCGCCGAGCAGCGCGCGCTCTTCCACGACAACGCGGTGCGCTTCTATCGGCTGGGAGACTGAGCCGCGTTCCCGAGCACCTCGTCCACGAACGTATCGAAGAGGGCGAAGACCTGCGCTCTGACTTCGTCGGTCTCCATCAGGGGCTCATGGCGGGAGCCGGGAATGGTCTCCAGGCGGCAGTCGGGCAGCCGCGCCGCGAGGCGCATCTGGGCCCCGTTAGAGACCACCCTGTCAGCCTCCGCGCCGATCATCAGCACCGGCGTCGCGATCCGTTCGGGGTAGCCCCGGCTGCACAGGATCGCCACCGAGCGCCGGGTGGCGGCAAGCCAGCCCACCGTTGGCCAGCCGATGGCGAGCGCCGGGTTCTCCCGCATCAGCGTCTCCATGCGCTCGTAGCGTGCGCGGTCGCGGGTCAGCGGATTGCCGTCGTAGGGCGGCGGGAAGGTTCCGCGCGCCGGCACGTACTGGTTCCTGAGGCCGACGCTCATGGCGGCAACCATGAGCACCGCGCCCAGAGCCCGCTCGGCGGGGGTCATCAGGATGTCCACCATGGGGGCCGAGAGGGCGATCCCTTCGGCGAAGTAGGGCCCGGCGCCGGTGTCGTGCTCGGCCCGGTGACGGAGCACGATGTGGCCGCCCATGGAATGGGCCAGCACCACGATGGGCCGCGGCGCTTCGGGCACCACCAGCCGCTCCAGGAACAGGTCGAGGTCCTTGAGATAATCGTCGTAGCTGACGACGTGCCCCTTGCGCGGGTCCTTCAGCACCCGGCCGGAGCGGCCCTGGCCCCGCCAGTCCAGCGCGTAGACGGCGAAGCCGCGGGCCCTGAGGTCTCCCACGGTCTCGCCGTACTTCTCGATGAACTCGGCCCTGCCCTGCAGCAGCACCACCGTGCCCCGCCCGCCGCCGGGCGGCACGGTCCAGACCGCCGTGCGGAGCGGGAAGCCGTCGTGGGCGGTGAGCGTCCCGATCCGTGCCGGCGGCTCGGCGGTCACGCCTCAGGCTTTCGCCGCCGGCGCATCGACCCCCTTCACCGGCACCAGGCCGGCGGGCGCGAGGCCCGCGAGCTTGACCGTGAGTGCGCCGGGCGTGCGGCCCTCGTCCTCCAGCCGCTCCTTGCGCCGATTCGCCGCGATCACCATGCGCCCGCCGACGTAGCGCACCGGCTCGCGGGGGAAGAGCCCCACGCCGCCCTGCACCAGCCCGCACTCCGACCACTCGTCCTTCGCACCGAGCGCGAGGGAGGCGAGGATGCGGCCCCCCACGGAGGTCGGCCCCACGCCGTTGCCCGAGAAGCCGAGGCCGTAGAGCAGGTCGTCCCGGCCATCCAAGCGGCCGAAGAAGGGCAGCCCGCTGAGAGAGCGGTCGATCGGTCCGGTCCAGCTGGTCGCAATCGGCACATCCTTGAAATCGGGATAGATCCGGCGGAAGTAACCCTCGACCTCGCGGGCCCGCGGCGAGGCGCCGTTGAAGCGGTCATCGACGTGGTTGCCGAAGGAGAGCTTCCCGCCGCCGGTGCCGAAGGCGACGCGGCCGTCCATGGTCGGGCGGTAGTAGTTCACCAGCGTCCGGGAATCGGAGATGCACATGCCGTCGTTCCAGCCGGAGGCAGCCAGGCGCTCGGGCATCGGCCGGGTGGTCACGATATCGCTGGAGATCACGACGATGGTCCGGCGCAGCTCCGGCAGCATGGTCGCCCAGGCGTTCATGGCGACGACCACCTTCTCCGCCGTCACAATGCCCCGGGGCGTCACCACGCGCGGCGGGCGACCGCGGTGGAGGCTCATCATCGGCGTCCGCTCGTAGATGCGCACGCCCTTCGAGAGCGCCACCCGGCGCAGGCCATGCGCGAGCATAGCGGGCTGCACGGTGGCGCCGGTCGGCTCGAAGACGCCGGCGATGTGCCTGTCGCTGCCCGAGCGGCGCATGACCGTCTCCGGCTCCCAAAGCTCGAAGGGATGCAGCTGGTGGCGTTCCAGCGTGTCGACCAGGGAGTCCCACGAGCCGACCTGGTGCGCGTTGTTCGCTGCCCAGAGCCAGCCGTCGCCGCGATAGTGCGCGTCGATTCCGTTGTCGGCACAGAAGCGGCCGATCTCGCCGACCGCGTCGGCGGAGGCGCGGGCTAGGCGGACCGCCTCGTCGGACGGGCAGATCTTGCAGAGCGAGCCGAACTTCGCCCACCAGCTCAGCACGAAGCCGCCGTTCCGCCCGCTCGCGCCGCTGCCGCACAGGCCCTGCTCGACGATGGCGATGTCGATGGAGGGGTCGCGCTCCTTCAGGCGGATCGCCGTCCACAGCCCGCAAAAACCGCCGCCGACGATGCAGACGTCCGCGCGCACATCGCCTTCGAGAGACGGTGCCGCATCGTCCGTCGAGAGGCCGGCTTCGGTCAGCCAATGGCTAAGCATTCGTTCGCTCCGTTGCTTGCCCGTCGTGCCCAGCGCCTCCGGTCATGCCCCTTCGCCCTCCAGCAATTGCTGCCTCACCTGCTCCAGCAACCCTTCGACCATCTCAAGCGCTGTGGCGCGGTCGATCGGGCCGTCGTCGGGTCCAACTCCGACGTAACGGAATTCGACCGCATAGGGCGTGAAGGCGGCGAGGTCCCCGAATGGCTCAGTGTCGCCATCGCGTTCGGCGAACAGCTCCAACAGCGCCTCGATGTTGTGAGTGAGTGGATACATCCCGCCCAACAGCGCAATCCCGGCCTTTAGGAGCTTCTCGGCCGCCTGCTGCACGTGGAAGCCGTAAATCTCGTCGGGGATTCCATCGAGGCGCCGCATGACTCGAAGCGCTTCGATGTCGCGTTCGGCGGCCTCCACGAGCATCCGCGCGCACTTAGCATCGCTCATACAGCACCTTGCCTTCCCGGAGCGCCCGCGCGAGCACGTGATTGAGGGAATCGCGCCAGTAGTCCACGTCCTCGCGGGAATAGACGAGCACGTCGGCGGCGACGGGAACCCCGGCGATCGCGTGATAGAGCCTGACCAGCTCCGTGTGGCGGCTGCGGGTGGGGCCGAAGGGCTCGGCCTCTAGCACGATCAGGTCGATATCCGATCGCTCGCCCTCCTCGCCGCGCGCGCGGGAGCCGAAGAGGATCACCTGCTCGGGATCGACCTCGTCGACGATGGCCTCGACCATCTCGTCGATCAGTGCGTCGGTGATCGGAATCATGGCCTCAGCCATCCTCCGCACGCTCGCCGAAGAGCAGGGTCACGTTGATCCGCCGGTTCGCGTAGCCGTCCAGGAAGCGCACGCCGCCGCTCTCGTGAATGAGACTCGAATCGAAGATCACCGCCCGGTTGCAGCGATAAGGGACCCGCACCGGCGCCCGCCCTTCTTGCGCGACGAGGCGGTCGAGCCGCGCCGGGTCCAGATTGTAGTCTGAAAAGCGCCAGTCCGGCGGCGCCGCGACATCGTGCACCACGAGGCCGGCCGCCTCGGGGTCGGGGCAGGCGCTGTCCGGCGTGAGCCAGAGGTTGATGTTGATGGCGGCCGCGTCCGCATGCTTGCGCGTGCCGCCGCCCGCCTGCCCGTATGAGAACGCCCACATCTGCGCGAGCCGGTGCCCGCAGACGATGCCGCCCAGCCGTTCGCCCATCTCGCGGGCCAGCGCGATCAGCACCGGGTGGTCGAAGCCCTCGTGCAGATAGGCCCCGAGATAGCCGCCGTGCTCCTTGCAGTCGAACCAGATCGTCGCCTCCAGGCAGAAGCGCTGGAGCGCGGCCAGGGCCGGCGCGCTGAGAAAATCGTCCACGACGACGACGGAAGGCGCGGCCTCGCGGTAGCGCCGCTCGATCGCGTCCCCATCCAGGCGGGGGTTGAGCGCAGGCGCGACGGCCTCCTCCGGCGGGCGGTAGATCACCCGGTTGTAGATGGGGCCGATCAGCCGCCGCTCCGCCTCCGTGAGCGGACGCGGCGTGCTCGGCCGTTCCTCGCGGCCTAAACGGGCTAGCCCCCGGCGCCGGCCCGCGCTTCCCTCGGCGAGCGCGGGCGGCAGCCGGCCTCGCTCCAGCAGATAGTCGAGCTGTGCAAGGTCGTGTTCGAGCTTGGTCCGCGACGCGGTCTCGAAGGTCGCCCGCTGGGCGGGGTCGAGCACCGCGGCGCCGGCGGCCGGATCGGCACCCCACCAGGCGGAGCCGCGATAGAGCGCGAGCCCCGCGCGGTAACACTCCACGGCCTCTTCCAGCCGACCCTGCCGCTTCAACGCCGCGCCGAGGTTGGTGTGGGCGGCCGCCGAGCCCGGCGCCTGCGCGAGCGCCTGGCGAAAGGCCCCTTCCGCCGCCTCGTCGTCCCCCTGCCGGAGCGCCAGATTGCCGAGGGTGATGCGCAGGCTCGCCTTGTCGGGCGCGAGGGCCGCGGCGGCCTCGAAGGCCTGGCGTGCCCGGTCGAGCGCGCCTCGGTCGGCGGCGACGAGGCCGCAGACATAGTGCGCGCCGGCATCGCGCGGGTCGTGGGCGAGGATGGCGCGCCCGATGGCCTCGGCCTCGGTGCCCTTGCCCGACTGGTAGGCGGCGAATGCCGCGCCGGCCTGCGGCCGCCGCTCAGAGACGCCGCTTGAGCCCGTCACGGGTCACCTTGAACCCGGCCGCCTCGCGGTCCCAGGTCGCGGGCGTGATGCCGTCTTCGCGCAGCACCACCTTGCGCACCTTCTGCGTGGGCGTGCGCGGCAAATCGGCCCTGAACTCGATGAAGCGCGGGACCATGAAGTAAGGCATCTCGGCCGCGCAGTGGCGCAGCAACGCCTCCTCCGTCAGTGCGGCGCCCGGGTTCCGCACCACCACGATCTTCACCTCGTCCTCGCCAACGTCGGCGGGGACGGCGATGGCGGCGGTCTCGGCAACGTCCGCGTGCTTGTTGACGATCCGCTCGACCTCGAAGGACGAGATGTTCTCGCCCCGCCGGCGAATCGCGTCCTTCATCCGGTCGTGGAAGAAGAGGAAGCCGTTCTCGTCCATGTGGCCGCGGTCACCACTGTGGAACCAGAGGTTGCGGAAGGCTCCGAGCGTCGCCTCCGGCAGGCCGTCGTAGCCCTCCATCAGGATGAAGGGGTGTTTGGCCCGGACCACGATCTCGCCCGAGGTGCCGGGGGGCACCGAGCGGTCCATCTCATCGAAGATCGCGACCTCGTAGTAGGGCGCCGCCCGCCCCGCCGTGCCCTTGGGCGTCGACTCGTCGGGCCGGGTGTAGACCACGATGTTGGCCTCGGTGGAGCCATAGCCTTCGGTCAGCTCCAGGTCGAAGCGCTCTAGAAACTGCTCCTGCACCTCGTGCGGATTGGGCACCGAGTAGATCATGCGGAGCGGGTTGTCCGCGTCGTCGAGCTGCGGCGGCTCTGCCCAGAGCATGTGGCAGATGCCGCCCACGCCCACCGTCACGGTTGCGCCGTGCGCGCGCACGTCCGGCCAGAACTGGCCTGCACTGAAGCGCGGGCGCAGCAGCATCCGGCAGTCCGCCAGCATGGTGCCGAGCAGGATGAACTTGCCGGCGATGTGGAAGAAGGGGAGGAAGTTGTAGGTCACGTCATCGGCGCGGAGCGCCACGATCTCGTTGAAGACCACGGCGAACGACAGCTCGAAGTGGTTGTTGATGACGACGCCCTTCGACGGCCCCGTGGTGCCCGACGTGAACATGATGCAGGCCGTGGTGGTCGCTTCGACGGTGCGGGGCGTATCGGCGCCGTCGCCCGTCGCGACCTCCTCCAGCGAGAGCACGACGCCCGGCAGCGTGCGCCGTGCGTTTTCCAGGTCGTCGCCGGAAACGACGAAGGTGCCGAGGCCGGGGCAGCGGTCGGCGATCCGCGCGACCACGGGCACGAACTCGGCGTCCAGCACCATCGCCGTCACCCGTGCGCTGCTCACGATGTGGGTGAGGATGTCTCCCCGGTAGGCGGTGTTGATCGGCACCTCGACGACGCCGAGCTTCGCGGTGGCGAACCAGACGAAGACGTGCGCCGGCGAGTTCTGCATCATCACGGCGACCCGCGCGCCGGGCTCGATCCCGAGCGACTCCAGGCCGACGGCGATGCGGTTGGCCTCCCGGTTGATGGCGGCGTAGCTGTAGTCCAACCCCGACCAGTGCATCACCGGGTGGTCGGGGCGCTCGGCCGCGCGCCGCTCGAGCACGCGGTGGACCAGCCAGGTCTCCGGGTCCTTGCCGATGGTCAGCATTGCCGGCCGCCAGTTTCCATACCGCCAGAATGGAGGCCGGCCGGTCTATGTCAACGCCTGTAGGCGAGTGTGAACTTAAGGTACGCAGTTTCCCGCCTTGACGGCGGCAGAGCGGGTTTTCATAGTGCGCGGAAGTGTGTTCCCCGCGTCTGGACAGGGCGGAGCGGGGCCGCGAATCCCAGGCCAAAGGAGCGGAGCGCATGGCTGAGAGCGAAGCGCAAGGCAGTGCCCATCCCTGGGAGAAGTCGTACCCCGAGAACGTCGACTGGAACGCGCCGCTTCCTACCGGTGCGCTTCACCGGCTGCTCGACGATGCCGTCGCCCGCTTCGGCGACAGGCCCGCGATCGACTTCATGGACCGGATCACGACCTATCGGGAGCTCGGCGAGCAGGCGAACAAGGCGGCCCAAGGGTTCCAAAAGTTGGGCATCGCCAAGGGCAAGAAGGTCGGCATCTTCCTGCCGAACTGCCCGGCCTTCGTCGCCGTCTATTACGGCGTGCTCAAGGCCGGCGGGACGGTGGTCAACTACAACCCGCTCTACGCCATCGAAGAGATCAAGCATCAGATCGAGGATTCGGAGACCGATATCCTGGTCACCCTCGACCTCTCCATCCTCTACGACAAGGCCCGCCTCGCGCTCGACCAGACGCGCCTCACCCACCTCGTGATCGTCTCCATGGCGGAGATGCTGCCGGGGCTCAAGAAGCTGCTCTTCCCCATCGTCAAGCGCAGCGAGATCGCCAAGGTGCCGCGCGATTCCCGTCATCTGCGCCTCAGTGCGCTGCTCGACAACCCGGGCAGGCCCACGCCGGTCGAGATCGACGCCAAGGAAGACATCGCGGTGCTGCAATACACCGGCGGCACCACCGGCACCTCCAAGGGCGCGATGCTGACCCACGCCAACCTCAGCGCCAACGTGGCGCAGGGGGCGATGATGATGCCCGGTGCCGATGAAGGCTCCGAGGTCATGGTCGGCGTGTTGCCGCTCTTCCACGTCTTCGCCATGGCCGTGGTGATGAATTTCAGCATCAAGATCGGCGCCAAGATGATCCTGCTGCCGCGCTTCGAGCTCGATACCGTGCTCAAGGTCATCGACAAGAAGCGGCCGAGCTTCTTCCCGGCGGTGCCGACGATTTACATCGCCATCAACGGCCACCCCGACGTTGCGGCAGGCAAGTACGATCTCTCCTCCATCAAGCTCTGCCTCTCGGGCGGCGCCTCGCTGCCGCGCGAGGTGCAGGAGAAGTTCCAGGAACTCTCCGGCTGCACGCTGGTGGAAGGGTACGGCCTGAGCGAGACGGCGCCGATCGCGACCTGCAATCCGACCACGCCCGGCGGCAGCCGCGAAGGCTCGCTCGGCGTGCCGGTGCCCGGCACCGTGGTCGACATCTGCTCCATCGACGAGCCCGAGAAGGTGTTGCCCCAGGGCGAGATCGGCGAGATCTGCATCTCCGGCCCGCAGGTGATGAAGGGCTACTGGAAGCGCGACGAGGAGAACGAGCGCGCCTTCGCCGGCGGGCGCTTCCACACCGGCGACGTCGGCCGGATCGACGAGGACGGCTACGTCTATCTCATCGACCGGCTCAAGGAGGTCATCATCGCCGGCGGCTACAATATCTATCCGCGCCACGTGGAGGAGGCGATCTACAAGCATCCGTCGGTGCTGGAGGTCACGGTCATCGGTGTCGACGACGCCCACCGCCAGCAGACCGTCAAGGCCTTCGTCCGCCTCAAGGACGGCCAGAGCCTGACGGCCGACGCGCTGACCGACTTCCTCAAGGACAAGCTTTCGCCCATCGAGATGCCCAAGCAGATCGAGTTCCGCGACGAGCTGCCGAAGACCATCATCGGCAAGCTCTCCAAGAAGGAGCTGATTGCCGAAGAGGCTGCCAAGCAGGGCGCGGCTGCCGCCGGCTCCGGTTGAACGCGGCCCGGCGCCGCCACACATAGCATCTGACCAAGCACGAGGCCCCAGCCCATGAATAATGCCGTCATTGCCGGCTATGTCCGTTCGCCCTTTCACTTCGCCCACAAGGGCGCGCTGGTCGAGAAGCGCCCCGACGATCTCGCCGCCGAGGTCGTGCAGGGCCTGCTCGCGCAGACCGGCGTCGATCCTGCCGAGATCGAGGACCTGATCATCGGCTGCGCCTTCCCCGAGGGCGAGCAGGGCT
>JAPPKP010000433.1 GCA_028819955.1 Rhodospirillaceae bacterium
CAAACCGGACAACTCGTGTGCTACCTAAACCGGACACATCATCTGCTAGCGACACATTTCTACCCGCCGTTGACACGCCGGCTTGGCTGCGGAGAATCGTCCGGGACGAGGATCGCCGAGTGGACGGCACCTCGTCGTGACTTGCTCTCGTGAACTTGCCCCCCCCCCTTTTCTCCGTGGCTGGATGCGAGAGCACTTGGACCTCACGCCACATCCGTTCGTAGGTCGAATGTCCACAGGGAGGAACCAATGAAGAATTTGATTACAGCAACTGTCGCGTCGGCGGCGATCCTGGGCAGCGTGCTGATTTCGGCCGCTTCGTTTGCCGATGAAGAAGAAAGAACCTTGAGAATCGTCATGATCACGCATGCTGCGGCGGGCGACAGCTTCTGGGCGCCGGTCAAGAAGGGAGCCGAGGATGCAGCGGCTCTGATCGGGGCGGATCTCAGCTACCAGGCCCCGGAAGGCGGGGCCGACATGGTGGCGATGAACAACCTGATTCGTGCCGCCACCGTTCAGGAACCGGACGGGCTGGTCGTGGCGGTCACCGACGTGGACGCCCTGGGGCCGTCGATTCGGGCGGCGGTGGATGCCGGGATTCCGGCTGTATCGATCAACCTCGGTGTGGGCACGCAGGAGCAGACCGGCACCATGTTCTTTGTCGGAGAAGACCTGTACGAAGCCGGCGTGATCTCCGGAAAGCGGCTCAAGGCGCTTGGCGGCACCAAGGCGGTGTGCTTCAACGTGATACCCGGCAACGTCCTTCTCGACGCGATTTGCAATGGTCTGGATGAGGGCTTCGGCAGCCCGGCCGAAGTCATACCGTCCAACTGGAATCCCGCAGACGTCGCCGCCAGGACAAGAGGCGTTCTCGAGTCCGATCCGGATGTCGATACCATCGTCTCGATGAGCACGACCAATGCGCCCACGATCGCGGATACGGTCGAAGAGATGGGCTTGGCCGACGAGGTCCTTCACTCGACCTTCAACCTCTCCGAGGAGGTGCTGGAAGACATCCGCGACGGCAGGATCACCTTTACCATCGACCAGCAGCCCTACTTGCAGGGATACCTGCCGGTGATCGCGCTCAATCTGAAGGCCCGCTATGGAATCACGTTCATCGTGGATCACATCGGTTCCGGCCCGCTGGTCGTTGACGCGTCCAACGCCGCGGACGTTCTCGAACAGACGAAGAGAGGGTATCGATAAACCGCGATTGGCGGCGCGCGGTCTGCACGAAAGTGCGGACCGCTTCGTCGTCGCAGTCGGGGCGCCGTGCTGCGTCGCGGCGCCCATGATCCCTCGGCCATAGACCCCTGGCATGCGCGGCTCGTCGAGCGAGGAGCAATAGATGACGGTGGGCCGCGACGAGCGACTACTCCGGACCCCGCTGTTCGTGCGCGTCATGCGCCGGCCGGAACTCGGTGCGGTCGCAGGATTTGTGGTTGTGGTGGTGTTCTTCCTTTTCACCGCCAACGCGTCGATGTTCACGATAGCCGGGATCATGAGCTGGATGGTGCCGGCAGCTCAGCTCGGCATCCTGGCCGTAGCTGCGTCGCTTCTCATGATTTCGGGCGAATTCGATCTCTCGATCGGCTCGATGATCGGCTTCGCCGGCATGGTTTTCGGGGCGTGTCTGGTGATTTGGGATTTGCCTCTCTGGCTTGCGATCGTCGTGACGTTCGCGATGGCGGCATGTTACGGATTCATCAACGCCCAGATCGTGCTCCGAACCGGTTTGCCTTCGTTCATCGTCACGCTCGCCTTCATGTTCGGCCTCAAGGGCGCAACCCTGGTCGGACTCAAGCTCCTCACGGGCGTCACGATATTGACGGGCGTGAAGGAAGCCACTGAAGGCGACTGGCTGAGGCTGTTCCTCGCCGACGACGCGTTCGAATCGGCATTCATGTGGATGGGATCCCAAGGCTGGATCGACACGTTCAGAAGCGGCGTGCCCAAGGCGAAAGGCGTGCCGGTTGAAGTGTTGTGGCTCCTGCTCCTCACGATCGTCGCCACATTCGTCCTGGTGCGAACCAGATTCGGCAACTGGATCTACGCGTCGGGAGGCGATGCCCACGCGGCGCGAACGTCCGGCGTGCCGGTAGAGAGAGTGAAGACACTCCTTTTCATGGGCACCGCGTGCTCGGCCGCGCTGGTCTCGATCATTACCGTGTTGACGGTCGGTACGACGCACACCCTGGCCGGCACGCTGAAGGAATTCGAAGCCGTTATCGCGGCGGTGGTCGGGGGCTGTCTCCTGACCGGGGGCTACGGATCGGCCATCGGCGCCGCCGTGGGGGCGATAATCTTCGGCATGGTCCAAATCGGTTTGACTTACACGAGCTTCGACCTCGACTACTACCTCGTCTTTCTCAGCGGGATGCTGTTGGCCGCCGTCGCCGCCAACAACTACATCCGTCGGCGCGTTACGGGTGAACGCTGATGGCAGGCGATCCGGCACCGGGCGGTGCCCCCATGGTGGAGGCAAGGGACCTCAAGAAGCACTTCGGCGCGGTCGTGGCGTTGGCCGGGGTGTCGCTTGCGGTCCGCCCGGGCGAGGTTCTTTGCCTGCTTGGTGACAACGGTGCCGGCAAGTCGACCGTCATCAAGATCCTGTCGGGCGTCTTCCGGCCGACCGAGGGTCAGATCTTCGTAAACGGGACGGAGGTTCGTCTCCGGAACCCGCGCGAGGCCCTGGATCTCGGGATTGCCACCGTTCACCAGGATCTCGCCATGATCCCGCTGATGTCGGTGATGCGGAATTTCTTCATGGGGCGGGAGCCGGTCAAATCGTTCGGCCCAATCCGTCTCTTCGACATACGGCGCGCCGTGCAGACAGCGCGCGAGGAAATGGCGTGGATCGGCATCGACGTACGCGACCCGCACCAGGCGGTGGGGACGTTGTCGGGAGGAGAGCGGCAGTGTCTGGCGATTGCGCGAGCGGTGCATTTCGGCGCTCGGGTCCTGATCCTCGACGAGCCGACGTCGTCGCTCGGCGTCCACCAGACCGCGACCGTGCTGAAGTACGTCGATCACTTGAGGACGCGCGGCCTCAGCGTGATCTTCATCACGCACAACGTTCATCATGCCTTCGCCGTCGGCGACAGGTTCATGGTTCTGAACCGCGGCCGAACGCTCGGCAACTGGGACAAAGGCGATATCGCGCTGGAAGAACTGGAAACGGCGATGGCCGGAGGAAGGGCGCTTCGCGAGATTTCCGAAGAGCTCGGGAGGGCCGTATGACAGGCGCGATGCGACCGCGGCTGGGCCGGCTCGCGCCGCCACCCGATTGACACCGTGTGTGGAGGCCCGCCCGGCGATCGTGCAAAGGAGACACAGACGATGAGTCTCAGCAGGGAACAACTGGAGGCGTACAGGCAAGACGGCTTCCTGCACGTCCCCGATCTCTTTCGCCCGGCCGAGCTCGCGCCCGTGATCGCCGAGCTGGACGAGCTGGTCGACGGCATCGCGGCGATGCTGCACGAGCGCGGCCACATCGCCGACACCCACGCCGACAAGGGCTTCGCCACCCGTCTTGCCGCCATCAACCGGGACTTCCCCGGCGCCGCCGTGCTCGCCATCCTGCGCGGCAGGCTGGGGCCGGCCCTGGCGGAGCTCTGGCGCTCGCACAAGCTCCTCGACATCGTCGAGCAGCTCATCGGCCGCGACATCGACGGCCATGCCAACTGGGTGCTCCGATCCAAGACGCCCGAGACCAGCCAGATGACCGTGCCGTGGCACCAGGACGCCGCCTACTTCACGCCGGATGCGGAGGCCACGTTCATTCCCACCATCTGGATTCCGCTGGTCGACGCGACGCGGGAGAACGGCACGCTGCAGTTCCTGCGCGGTGCCCACAACCCGCCCCGGATCTACCACCACGACATCGAGAGCCAGACCACGGCCAACCGCGATTCCTGGTATCTCATCATGGATGGGGCGGACGTCGCGGCCGAGGAGATCGTGACCTGCGAGGCGCCGCTGGGCTCGGTCATCCTCCACAGCAACCTGATCCCCCACCGCTCAACGGAGAACCACAGCGACGCGGTGCGTTGGGCCGTCGACCTGCGCTGGCATGCGCCCGGCACGCCGCCCGGCATCAACGTTCCGTCCGTGCCGATGCGGCGCGCGGACGAGCCCGGACTCAAGCCCGATTTCAAGGCCTGGGCCAGTGAGTTCGAGGTGAAATGGCAGGAGCGTAACCGCCGCGACGATCCCGAGGAGCTCGAGTTCACGGTCGACGGCACCTGGCTCGCCCGCTGGGAGGACGCGCCGAAAGCGGGCCCGCGCTTCATGGACCGCGGCGCGCTGCGCGGCGTGCTCGAAGGCGCCTACGTCTGACCGCTGCCCGAGCAGTGACCGGGGTGCCGTGCCCGCTCAGGCTTTTGGTGTGACTTGCCTCAACGCCTGATCCTCCTGCCGCTGTTGCGGTCGAAGAGCCTGGCCTTGCCAGGATCGAGATCGATGCCGACCGCCGAGTCCAGCGCGCCCTCGTAGTCCTTGTCGGCGCGGACCACGACCTGCTCCCCGTTCATGTCGCAGGTCACGATGGTCTCGTTGCCGGTCATCTCGGTGGAATAGATGCGCGCCCGCAGCATGGCTTCGCCCGCGGGCGCGAGCGTCGCGTCTTCGGGCCTGAAGCCGAGATAGACGTCACCGCGGGCGGCGACGCTGCCGAGCGGCACTGCGCCGTCGGGCACCGCGAAGGTACCGTTCTCCACCTCCCCCTTGACGATGTTCATGGCCGGTGCGCCGATGAAGCGGGCCACGAAGAGATTGGCGGGGTCGTCGTAGATCTCCTTCGGCGGGGCGACCTGCTGCAGCACCCCTTCGTCCATCACCGCGACCCGATGCGCGAGCGTCATCGCCTCCACCTGGTCGTGGGTCACGTAGATGGTCGTCACGCCGAGCTCGGACTGCAGGCGCTTGAGCTCCACGCGCATGGCGATGCGCAGCTTGGCGTCGAGGTTGGAGAGCGGCTCGTCCATCAGGAACGCCGACGGCGTGCGCACCATGGCGCGGGCGAGCGCCACCCGCTGGCGCTGGCCGCCGGAGAGCTGGCGCGGGTAGCGGTGCAGCAGGTCCTCCAGGTGCACCTTCTCCGCCGCAGCGCGCACCGCCGCGTCGAGCTCGGCCGCCGGCGTGCCGCGCAGCTTCAGCGGATAGCCGATGTTCTTCGCGACGGTCATGTGCGGATAGAGCGCGTAGGACTGAAAGACCATCGCGACGTTGCGATATTTGGGCAAGACGTTGGTGACGTCCTGGTCGCCGATCTCGATCGTGCCGCCGCTCACGGTCTCCAGCCCCGCCACCATGCGGAGCGCCGTGGTCTTGCCGCAGCCGGATTCGCCGAGCAGAACCAGAAACTCGCCGTCGGCGATATCGAGGCTCAGGTTCTTGACCACCTCGTTGTTGCCGAAGGACTTGCGCACATCGATCATTCGGACGCGCATGGCCGGGCTCCAGTGCTCTAACCCTTGATCGCGCCGACCAGCAGCCCGCGCGCGATGTGACGTTGGAGCAGGAATGCCGTGAGCACGATGGGCGCGATCATGATGACGATCAGGACGGACATGTACCACCACTGCGGCCCGCGCGTCGCGTTCTGCGCGGCCACGAGCATCGGCATGGTCTGCGCGTCCGCCGTCGAGATGAAGAGCGCGAGCAGATACTCGTTCCACGCCAGGATGAGGATGAGGAGCGAGGTCGCCGCCAGCCCCGGCCGCGCGAGCGGCAGCACGATGGTGAAGAAGATGCGGAGCCGCGAGGCGCCGTCGATCTGGGCGCTCTCCTCCAGGTCCAGCGGGATGCCGGCGAAGAAGTCGCGCATGAGCCAGACGACGATGGGCAGGTTGACCGCGGTGTAAGTGGCGATCAGCGCGATGTGCGTATCAAGCAGGCCGATCCGCTGGAACATGAGGTAGACCGGCAGCACCACAACCACCGGCGGCAGAATGCGGTTCGAGATGATCCAGAACAGAATATCGTCGTTGCCGAGCGCGCGCCTGAAGTAGCGCCCGACTGCGGCCACGAAGAAGACGAAGAGGACGATCGCCACGGGTGCTGCGGCGAACAACGGAGCGCCGAGGCTGGTGACAGTGAAGACGGTGAGTCCCAGAAGGACCAGGAAGGCGAGGACGTTGCCGATCTTGACCCGGTACTGGATGCGGACCAGCGCATAGGCCGCGAAGGATCCGACCAGGACGCAGGCCACCGTGGCGCAGAAGGCTACGATGACCGAGTTTATGTAGGGGCGCAGCGTGTCGTTGCCGAGCTCGAAGAGGATGTAGTGCCAGGCGTGCATCGAGGGCTCGAAGTCGATGAACGGAATGAAGTCGGGCCCGTCGTTGACCTGCACAGGCAGCTTGAACGACGTGATGAAGAGCCAGTAGAGCGGGAACAGCACCACCAGCAGCCAGAGCACGAGCAGCGTGTAGACCAGCACCTTGGTGGCGGGCGCCATCGAGGTGATGTCGTACGGCATGAAGAGGCGCCGCAGCAGGGTGCGCTCGGGGATGTTCACAGCTCGGTCCTGCGGGTTCTCCGGCCCGCGAAGTTGAAGAACGAGAGGCAGGTGACGGTGGCCACGAAGAGCAGCATGTAGCCGACGGCAGCCGAGCCGCCGAGATCCTGCGTGCGCCAGGCGACGAAGGCATGGAGGGTGAGGGACTCGGTGGCGATGCCCGGGCCGCCGCTGGTGAGCACGTTGGGCAGGTCGATGATCTTGTAGGCCTCGATCAGGCGGATCAGCACGATGGTCGCGGCCACCGGCGCGATCGCCGGCCAGGTGATGTCGCGAAAAATCTGCCAGCCGCCGGCGCCGTCGATGCGCGCCGCCTCAAGCTGGTCGCGCGGCTGGTTCTCGATGGCGGCGAGCAGCACGATGAACATGAAGGGAGTCCACTGCCAGGTGTCGCCGATGAGCACCACGATGCGCGCGGTCCAGGGGTCCGCCGCCCAGGCGAAGTCCGCCAGCCCAAGCCAGGTCCAGATATCGGCGAAGGGCCCCTTGTGGGTGTCGGCGAGCATGCGGAACATGTAGGCGATGCCGACGGGAGTCACCATGATCGGCAGGAAGAAGACCACGCGAAACAGGTTTCGCCCATAGATGTTCTGCGCGCAGAGGACGGCGAGGCCGAGCGCCAGGGCGAACTGAACCGAGACGCCGGCGAAGACGTAGAAGAGCGTCACCACCAGCGAACCGGGGAAGCCGCCCCCCAGGGTGGCCACCAGAAGAAGGGCCAGCGCGCCGGCGACGACGAAGGCGACGGAGCGGCCGATGACGCCGACCACCGTCGTGCCCGGGCGGATCAGGTAGCGAACGAAGAAGAACAGCAGGAGCGCGAAGATCAGGCCCAGGATCACCCAGTCAACGATGCCGAAGACATCGAACGTTCCCAGCAGGTGGTATTGCTGGGAACCGAAGATCAGCTTCTTGAAATTCAACCACTCGACATACCGGAGCGTGAAGCCGCCAGCGGCGAATTTCAGCTTGGTCAGCGTAAGGTAGGCGGAAACCAGGAGCGGAAACAGCGAGAACGCCAGCAGCGTGAGTACCGCCGGCAGGATGAACACCTTGCCGGCGTTGCGGTCGACCCACTCCGCGACCCGATCGCGACGATCGCGGGCCTCCAGATAGGCCAACGCCGGAATGCCTCAGTGCGAAAGGGTGGCTCCGGCACGCGCGGCGGGGTGCCGCCGCACGCGCCGGAGCCGGCAGATACGACGCCTAGAGGCCGAGCGTGGCGCGATAGGCGGCGAGCTGATCGTCGACGCCGTTCTCCTCGTTAAGCTCGTTCCAGCCGTCTTCGATGGCCTGCATCGCCGTGGCCTTGTCGATCTCGCCTGCGGCGAGCCGCGAGATGGCGTTATCGAGCACCACCTGCTGATAGGCCTGGTTCTGCGGAATACGCAGATCGAGAACCATGTTCGGGCTGTCCAGGCTGGCCTGAATCGCGCCGAGATAGTCCTTCGCGGCGGCCTCGCTCATCCCCGCCTTCACCCACAGCGACAGGTCTCCGAACTGCGAGAGACGGTAGGGGTTGAAGCCGGTGATGCCGATGGTCACGTCCTCGTTGGACTGCGCCGGCTGCGACATGTGGGAGAAGAAGGCGTAGGCCGCATCCTTCACCTTGTCATCAGCCGCCGCGTTGATCCCGCCGGACCAGCCGCCGAAAGCGGCGAAGGGCGCGCGGTTGACCCCGTTGATGGCGTGGGGGCAGGTCTCGGCATCGCAGGGCACGAGCGCGCCGCTGGCGCGGTCGAGCACCGACGTCGAGCCGGGGAGCATGATCGAGCCCACCTTGTCGATCACCTGCGAGGTCTCCGGGTCGATGGCGAGCGTGCCGATGTCGCCCCAGTCGATGGTGAGCGCGCAGCGGCCGGAGGTGAACAGGCTCCGCGTGTCGCCAACGTCGAGGTTGATCTCGTCCGGCGG
>JAPPKP010000119.1 GCA_028819955.1 Rhodospirillaceae bacterium
GAACCCTCAATCGTTGAATCCACCACTCTCATCACTGCGTGACCGAACGCTTTCCATGCGGTGATGGAAAGGGAGGAAGAGTCCAGCGGCTCCAGGGGTGGAGAGACGGAGCCCGGAGTTTCCAGCGACTTCCTCATCATCGCCATCCTTCCGTCGAACGCCTTCGGGGAGAGAAAACCATGCCGAAGCGCAGCACTCTCAGACTAACCAAGCGGATTGTGGACGGGCTCAGGGCCAGCGGCAAGGACGCCATCTTCTGGGACCGCGACCTTGCCGGCTTCGGCGTGCGGGTGCATGCCACCGGACGCAAGCTCTACATCGTCCAGTCCAGGGGACCGGCAGGCCTGAAGCGGGCGACGCTCGGTCGGGTCGGCACCGGGACCATCGAGGACCGCCGGCGCGAGGCCGCCGTCGTCATCGACCGCATCAAGCGGGGCGAGGACCCCAGGCCGTCGGAGCCGCCGCCGCCCACCGTCGCCGACCTGTCCGAACTCGTGCTCAAGAACTACGTCGAGACACGCTGCAAGCCCAGCACGGCCAAGAACTACCGGGTGTTGATCCGGAACCACATCCTGCCCGCCTTCGGGACGAAGGTGCTCGAGGATATCGGGTCCGAAGACCTCACGGCGCTCCACCACAAGCTGCGGGCGACACCGGCGGCGGCCAACCAGGCGATGTGGGTGCTGTCGAAGATGTTGTCGCTGGGCGAGAGCTGGGGGATGGTGCCGCCCGGCCGCAAGCCGGGCCGGCATGTCCGCCACTACCGCGGGAAGCCCCGCGAGCGCTTCCTGACCCCGGAGGAGTTCCAGCGGCTGGGGACGGCGCTGAAGATGTTCGAAGCCGAGGGCTCCATGGTGCCCTCGGCGATCGCCGCGATCCGCCTGCTGATGCTCACCGGCTGCCGCACGGACGAGATACTCACCCTGAAATGGGATGACGTCGACCGGACGGCGCGGGTCTTGCGCTTGCGCGATTCGAAGACCGGCCCGCGCATGGTGCCGCTGACCGGGCCGGTGATGAAAGTGCTGGACGGCATCGAGCGGGCCGAGGGGGTTCCCTGGGTACTGCGGGGCACGAAGCCCGATTCCCGACTGGCCTGTCTTTCCTCGTATTGGCAGAGGATTAGGAGAGAGACCGGCCTCCACGATGTGCGAGTCCACGACCTGCGGCACAGCTACGCCTCGCGGGCGCTGGCCCTGGGCGAGGGCCTGCCGGTGATCGGCAGGCTGCTGGGTCACGTCACGGTCGGCACCACCGCCAAGTACGCCCACCTGGTTCGCGATGCGGAGAGGGCGGCCGCCGCGCGGACCTCCGACAGCATCGCCGCCCACGTCCTGCGCGGCCGTGCCGAGGCGGCGTGAGGAGGCGCGATATGGCAGTGCAGAAGAAGACCCTCTCCAACCGCACCGTGGCGGCACTGGAAGTCGACCGCGACACCGTGTTCTGGGACCGGGACCTGACCGGCTTCGGGGTCCGGGTCTATCCGTCAGGCGGCAAGGTCGACGGCGCCCAGGCCAGGGAACGGACGGGCGACAAGCTGCCGAGGCGGGTGACGGTCGGCCGCCACGGCGTGCTCAATGCCGACGAGGCCCGCCAGCGGGCGGCGCTCATCATCGCGCGCATCAAGGCGGGCGAGGAGCCTCGGCACGCTTCGTGACTTCAGGACCGGAAACGGAGACAAATTCTCCTATTCCGGTCTCGAGGCGTGGCTTGATCAAGAGTCAGCCCGCGTCCGAAGCGCTCTCGAAGAGATCGTCCCTGAACCCGTCATCGAAGCGAAGCCTGAATTTGTAGAGGAAGTCCCGTCCGCGCTGCTGGCAACGCTCCGTAAGGTGGGCGCCGGCCCCGTCAAGCCGTCAGAGGTGAACCATCAACTCTCTCCTGCGGACGAGGAACTGGTCACGGAAGGCGGAGGTGAGGATGCAAAGGCTGCCCGAGCTGGGTTGACGATGGATTGGGCTGACGACGTCGACTTCGACGCGATCGACACGCACACGGCCGAAACCGAAGACGCCTCCGGCACCATCGACCAGAGCGAGGAAGCGCCCGAGGGAGGGCTTGACCCGGAGAAACTACTGGACCGTTTGTTCGATCGCGGGGTCCTCCCGCGGTACGCCTTCCCGACCGATGTGGTTACCTTTCACGTCTTCGATCCGGCCGCGAGCACCGAGCGCAAGGCAGTTCTAAAATACACCCCACAACTCGGTCTGAATCAGGCTCTCTCCGGCTACGCTCCCGGTCGTGAGGTCTGGGTTAATGGTGAGCGCCATTACTCGTTCGCCATCTGGACGCCATTCAACCGCCGCGATTGCTGGCAGGCCTGGTTCGCGATGAAGGTCTACTTCGAATGCGACCGATGCGGGTAAGGGGTAGCGGCGTATCGGATCGTGAAGAGCGGGGCAGATCGGCGCTGGAGGCTTCTGTGATTCGTAGGAGAAATGGTCAGGGCACGTCGAGCGGTGCCTTCGAACCCTTGGGTGTCACTCGAAGTCGGTGCGGCGAAGCCCGGATTGTCGGATTATGGACATCAGCGTTTCGGTGCGGAGCTCCCGGTGGTCGGGCACCGGGACCGTGGTCGTCCGGCCCTCGTGCATTCTCTGCATCACGATGTGGCTGCCGCGCCTTCTGACCTCGTTGAAGCCGTGAGATTCCAGAACGCGGCAGACCTCGCGACCGGAGAGAGGCCGCAGCTTAGCCAACGGCAACCTCAACGTGGGTGACATAGAACTCGCTTCGCGTCCGGCGCTCGACTTCCTCGGCGGGCGCGGTCTCGAAGAACAGCGTCAGCGCTTCTTCGAGGTTGCTGCGTGCCTGGTCCACGCTGTCCCCCTGGCTGGCAATATCCATTTCGGGGCAGAGCGCGACATAGCCGTCGCCGTCGCGTTCGACAATTGCGGTCAACCGTCTGTTCATAACGGGTCTCCTCGGCCATGCGGGCAGCGAGCCTGGGTGGACGGAATGTGGCATCATAGTCGGTCTCCGACAATGAGGCCCGACGGCGCTCGGGCCGAGAGGCCGCTTGATCGGGTTGGCCGGGCGGCGGAGCGTGGCGGCTGGAGCCGGCCGGACCCCACCTCTTGCGTCAATGAAGCGGCGCGTCGCCCCGGGCGGCGGCCATGGAGCGCCCGACGATGGCGCACCAGACCTCCCGGTCGAGACCGAGACGGGCGTTGAGGCGATCGCAGAGGCGCTCGGCGTCGGCGAGCCCGACCAGAGCTGTGGGCATGTAGCGGTTCATTGTACGGCCGCCCGTTGGCGCTTCACATGGAGCCGGCCAGTTGGCCGCCCAATGAACCGCGGGAACGAAGCCCTCGCCATCTACAATGGGGAAGGCTGGCCGCCCCACCGCAACCGAGCCGCCACTCCAGGCAAACCACCATCGAGGAAGCCAAGTCATGCCCATCGTCGCCCCGGAGGATCTCGACGAACGCCGCTTCATCGACGACGACGGCAACCTGCTCGACCCTGCCGCCACGCCCTTCGTCCTCATGCCGGATCCCAAGTCCCGCGACAGGGCAGGACCCTGCCGGCTATGGATCGTGATCGAAGGCGGCCAGGGCTACCACCCCACCGAAGTGGAGATGGAGAGCTGGCAAGAAGCCGAGCGGGCGTGCGACGATGCCAATTTCCGGATGGGCTGGAGCCGCGAAGAGGCCGACCGGATCATCCTCGCCTCCATGAGCGCCGGAACGGCATAGCCCGGCGGCGAGATGCGGCGGGTTGCCCGCCTTACGCCCCACTCAGCGACCCGTCCCGCGTTCCTGCGCGATACGGACATCGAACGCCAGGAAGCGGTCGAACAGCGGGGTTTTGCGCCAGCCGACCTCGAAGACCTCGGCAGGCCCGCGGTACTCGAGCAGCCCAAACCAGCGCAGTGGCCCCAGAACGCGCCCCGCGAACATCGTGCCCTCCGCATTCCAGTGCATGCCCGCCACCGCATCGTCGCGGACCGTGGTCAGCGTCCTGAGCGTCTCCGCGCTCTGCCACTCGCAAGCCACCCCAGGTCCCGGCACTGAAAACTCCCGTATTCGATTTGATGACCCGGTCCGCGTACTTCCCACGGGCGCCCGTGGCACCGGAGCAGCCTGCGATCCATCAAAACACCCGAATGATCAAGCCTTTCGTCGGGCAGTTACGATCCGCCGTGGAACCTCGGACTACGACCGCACCGGCTTTGCGGCCGGGCCACAAACTGAGGGCGGTCCGGTGCGCCGCGCCTGGCCGTTGCCAGACTGAGAAACGGGAGCGTCGGAGCCGTTGCCGGCGGCCCGGCTGTCGGATCTTCCGCCCCACCCAACGCCTTGCTACCACGGCACCTCCGGCAGCCATATCGTTCAATCACGACCCTTCTCAGCAACCTCAAGCTCGCTCTCGCCGCATTTCCACCGGCTGTCCATCGCAGAGTCTTGCCTGACCTTCACCACCGCGCCGTGAGCTTGACGCCGATGCGGCTTTCCGGGTTGTCGTTGGCCGGCAGCAGCCGCGAGGCCTCGAAGCGAAGCTCCAGGTCCTCGCGCCGCGCGCCCACCAGCTCCCAGCCGAGACCGAGACCGACCCGGTGCTCGGGCTCCGTCTCGTCCACCGCGCTCTCCCACCGCGCGCCCTCCACGTCGAGCCCGAACACCAGCCCCGCGTCGCGCGTCTCCAGCAGACGCCAGGCGTGGATGTACTCGCGGCCGGTCTCGGTCAGACCGAGCCCGACCTCCGGCACCCCCATCCAGCCTCCGCCGAAGAGCGCGAACCCGTAGCCGAGACGCGCCTCCAGGCGGCGCCGGTCCGGCCCGTCGTCGTTCGCCGCCTCCAGCACGCGCGTCGTCTCAGGGCGCAGCAGCGCATCCATGCCGCCGGAGGCCTGCGCCCCCACTGCATGGCGCAGCGTCAGCTTCGCGCCCAGCTCGCTGTCCGGCGACGGATCCCAGGCGAGCGCGCCCGCGAAGCCCCGCTCGCTCAGGCTGCCGTCCTCGTGCGTCAGCAGGCCGCGCGCGGCAAGCTCCGCCTCGATCCCGAGCGCGGGGTCGGACCAGACGAGCCGCCCGCCGATGTCCGCGCCGAACCCGGTCTCCGCATCGCCCCCGTCATGGCGCGCGCCCACCTCCAGCGTCGGCACCAGCGTCCCGAGGCCGCGCCACGTCCCCTCCAGCCCCAGTCGCAGACGCGTCACCTCCGCCTCAGAGGCCGCCAGGTTGCCGCCGCTGCCGCGCACCTCGTCGGACGTCGTGCGCACCGCCAGCGCGTCCGACGTGACGCTGAGCTCCAGACCGCCCTCCGGCGGCGCCTCGGTCAGCACGCTGCGCAGGCCCAGCGCCGCCATCGTGAGGCCCATGTCGGTCTCGATCGGCGCCTGGTCCGCCGGCGTCAGCGTGAGAGAGCCCGTGCCGTAGCCCACTACGCCCCAGAGCGCGAGGCTCTCGCTCGCCTCGTAGCGCCCCCAGGGATAGAGCCCGGTCAGCGTGCTCGCCACCGCGCCCTCGCCGTTCGGGCTCCGGTAGCCGCCCTCGCCGAGCGAGTGCGCCACCACAAGCCCCGCGCTCCCACGGCCCAGCGTGAAGTCCGCCCCCAGCAGCGCGCTCTCCACCTCGCCGTCGAGCGTCACGTCGCCCTCGCGCCCGTCGAAGCGCGACACCGCGCCGCGGCCCCACAGCGCGCCGAACCCGCTCTCCGCCGAGCCCTCGGTCAGCGCGAACGAGGAGCCCGTCAGAAGCTCGCGCTCCGTCACCGCGCGCGTCTCGAAGCCGAGCGCGTCCTCCTCCTCCGCTCCCCGCAGCCATGCGGCAAGCGTCTCCAGCCCGGCCTCCGCCTGCGCTGCATCGAGCGCATCGTCCTCAGCCGTGGCACCGCCGCCAATCCGCTGGCCGCCGAGGGTGAGTTCCGTGCCCCCGGTCCGCGCCGCCGCCATCCGGCCCTCCACCGCATCGATCACCTGGTCCGCAACCGTGCGCCCGAAGCGCGCGAGCCACGCAGCCGGTATCGGGTCGTCGTTGACGATGGTGCCCGTCGCCTCCCCCCGGCTGATGGTGACGGTCTTCGACGCGTCGTCACACAGTTCCGCGTCGCTGATCCTGACCTTCACCGTCTCCCCGCTGTCGTCGATCGAGTCGTTGAAGATGTAGACGAAGTCGGTCCACTCGGTGCCCCCGGCCAGTTGCCACAGCGTCGACTTCGGACGCTGCGCGAAGTCGACCCCCTCGCTCGCCGTGCCGGTGCCGAGGGTCTCGAAGTCGTAGCAGACGTTCTCGTCCAGCGCCCGCGAGAGCTTGATGGTGAAGTGCAGCCAGCCACCCCTCTCACTCCCGCTCGTGTTCTCGATCCGCATGTTCACGTTCGACAACGGGGTCGTGGTGCTCGCGGGCGCGTCGATCGTCCCCGTCGCCTGCCCCGTGGTGATCGACAGTGGGCCGAACTCGGCCCCCCGGGGCGTGATCAGCCGTGCATTGGCGATCTCGACCTTCACCGTCTCGCCGGCGTCGGCGGCGGCATCCTCCATCAGCCCAACCGAGCCCGGCTGGACCGTTTCCCCCGCCGGGAAGACGATCCGGTAGCTCGCCTCCTGGTAGTCGGCGTTCGCGGTGGCGGTGCCGCCCGAAACGGTGCGGAAGTCGACCGCGATGGTCGCGCTCACGGCCTTCGACAGGCTGACGTCGAAGGCGAGGTTGGCGGAATCCTCGGTGCCGCTGGTGTCGGCGATCGACAGGCTCGGCAGGCTGCCGAGGTCGGGCGGGGTCGCGCGGGTGCTTAGGGTCAGCGTCGTCGAGCTGTCGGCCTGGACCCCGCTCCCGCTGCACAGGGCGCCCTCCTCGCTGCAGGGCCGGTTGCCGCGCAGGGTGACGGTGACGGGCTTGGTCTCGTCGGCCGGCGCCACGCTCATGCGCCAGTGATTGCTGTAGAGGACGCCCCCCGTGCGTTCCTTGTGAATGCGCTTCGCCCGGACCATGAATCCGTTGGTCACGCTGAAGGCATGATCGCGCATCTCCCGGTACGGGATGCTCACGCCTTCGGACAGCCTGAGGTCGAACTGGTATCGCAGGGCACCATTGACGAACAAGGCTTCGGCGGAGTCCAGCGTCGGGATGAGCGGCAGTATCCGGTTGCTGCCCTTGACGTTCATCATGATGGAGTAGGAAGGAAAGGCTAAACTTCCATTGAGCCTGAAGGCATTTTCGATAAGCCATCCTGCGGCCCCCGTCTCGGCGTCGCTTAACGTCGCCCCTATTTGGAAATCGTATGGGCTGTTGCCTACGCTAACGATATTCACCAAGTATCCGGTATTCGGAAGCAATCTGGTATTTGAAGGCGCCATGAAATCGTTCACGGCTCCTTCGATCAGCGTGGACGGAGTGCTTAACACAGCCACCAGATCGCCCAGATTGTTGGTCTCGCTGCTGTCGAACCTGTGAACCGAAACCGTAATGGTTTCAGTGCTCGAGGAAGTGTCCCCGTGGATGTAGATTCCGACGGAACTCAGATCGTAACCCGCCGTATTGCTACCGGTAGTAAATCCCTGCGTTATTCTGCCGGACGCAGAGTCTCCTGCGACTACGAAGTTGTCGCGATTTTCACCTGCGTTGCTGACAAGCGTCGTCTGGGCATGGGCGGCGGTGGCCGTGACGAGCAGCACCGAAAGGACCAGCAGGGCGCGCGCGAGTCCGGCGCCGGGGGGCGCGGCGCCCTCGTAGAGGCCCTGTGCGACCAACATGGTGTTGCGCACGCCGAAGCCGAGCCGGCGCGAGGCCTCCTGCTGCAGGGTCGCCGTGGTGAAGGGCGGGATGGGATCGCGCCGGACCGCGTCCCGTTCGACCGAGGCGACGGGGAAGACGCCCGCGCGGGTGCGCTCCGCGGCCGCTTCCGCGCTCAGGCTCATTGCCGCCGCCGCGGAGCAGGGGCGGCCCGGGGCTGCGGTCGGTGAGGCGCGCGTTGATCCATATCCCGCGCGGCAGCCATGGCGGCCGCGTTGCCGAGTCCAGGACCCCATCCATTAAGGGCTCGGGGGCGCCATTGGAAATGCCGATTCGGTGAATCTGTATGCCGATCGGGCCATGGCGGCCGCCGGGCCGGGCGCGGCCGCGCTTCCGCCGCGGATGCCGACCGCCCTCGCTCATCGCAACCGCGATCCTTCTCGCCGGAACCGCCATGCTCCTGGCGCGGGCCGATCCCTCCCCCCGAACGGCGTGAGGGGGCTCCTATACCCGCCGGTGAACGAACAATTGCGGGGCTGCATTGCAGTCATTGTCAGCTTCGGGCGGCAGCATCGACTTCGAGTGTCTCTCTTGCGATCCGCCGGGCCTCGTCCAGCGTTTCGACAACCCGGCCTGCCGGCACTCCGCCGAGGATGTCGAGGCTGAGCAGCGTCGCGGCCACATCGTCTCGCAGCCCCATGACGATGCACTCGGTCCCGG
>JAPPKP010000141.1:0-3345 GCA_028819955.1 Rhodospirillaceae bacterium
AGATCGCCCGCACGGTCGCGAAGTCGTGCGTGATGAACATGTAGGAGACGCCGAGTTCGTCCTGAAGCCGCTGCAGGAGCCGCAGGACCCGCTCGGCCACCAGCTGGTCGAGCGCCGATGTCACCTCGTCGCAGATGATCAGGTCCGGCTGCGCGGCGAGCGCGCGGGCGATACACACCCGCTGCTTCTGACCGCCCGAAAGCTCGGCCGGGAAACGGTCGAAGAACTCCTCGGGCTCCAGCTCGACCATGTCCAGGAGCTCGCGTACCCGGTTCTGGCGTGCCCGCCCGCGCAACCCGGAATAGAACGTAAGCGGGCGCCCGATGACATCGCGCGTGCGCTGGCGCGGGTTCAAGGCCGTGTCCGGCATTTGATGGATCATTTGCAGGCGGCGGAGCTGCTCACGTGGCCGCCGGGCGAGCGCCGGTGCCAGCACGTCGCCGTCGAACACGAGCCGGCCTTCCTCCGGCGGCAGCAGCCCGGTGACGACGCGCGCGAGCGTGCTCTTGCCGCTTCCCGATTCGCCCACGATCGCGACCGTGCGCTGTCGGCCGATGTCGAGATCGACGCCCTCCAGCACGCGCGCGGATCGGCGGTAGCGCGCGGCCACGCCCTCGATGCGGAGCAGCGGCTCTTCCCGGGCGGGCTCCGCAACGGGCTTGCGGTAGGTGCGAACCGCGAGCAACCGCTGGGTGTACTCCTGCTCCGGGCGATTGACGATGCTGTCGGCCGTCCCCTCTTCCACGAGGTTGCCGTGGCGCAGCACCATGATGCGGTCTGCCATCTGGGCGACGACGGCGAGATCGTGGCTGATGTAGATGGCCGCCGTGTCGAATTGCCGGATGACGTCCTTGACCGCCGCCAGCACCTCGATTTGCGTCGTCACATCGAGCGCCGTCGTGGGCTCGTCGAAGACGATGAGATCGGGACGGCACGCCATGGCCATGGCGACCATGGCGCGTTGAAGCTGGCCGCCGGAGACCTGGTGCGGATAGCGGTAGCCGATCTTCTCTGGCTCCGGGAGCCGCAGCCTGCCGTAGAGGTCCTTGGCGTCCGCCTCCGCCGCGGTGCGCGACTTGACCCTGTGGCGCACCGGGGCCTCGGTGAACTGGTCGATGAGCCGGTGCGCCGGGTTGAACGCGGCCGCCGCGCTCTGGGCGACGTAGGCGATGCGCGCCCCCCGGAGGGCCCGCGTGTGATCCCGCGGCGCGCCGCGCAGCTCCACGCCGTCGAACACGATATCGCCGCCGGTGAGCCGACAGCCCGGCCTGGCAAAGCCCATGGCCGCGAGCCCGATGGTGGACTTGCCGGCGCCTGACTCGCCAATCAGTCCCAGCACCTCGCCGCGGTGAAGCACAACGTCCACGCCGTGCACGATCTCGTGCCACTCCTCGTCGGCCTGCCCTTCGATGCGGAGCCCTGTCATCGTGAGCAGGGGGTCGCGCGCGCCGCCCGCGCTTTCCACGCTATCCATCCTTCAGCCCTGAGGACTTGTGCAGGAGCCAGTCGACGATGAAGTTCACGCCGATGGTGAGCAGCGCAATGGAGGCCGCCGGCAAGATCGGCGTGAAGTCGCCGAAGGTGATCAGCGTGGCGTTGTCGCGCACCATGCTGCCCCAGTCGGCCGTCGGCGGCTGGATGCCGAGGCCGAGGAAGCTGAGCGCGCTCAGCAGCAGGAAGACGAAGCAGAAGCGCAACCCGAACTCGGCAACCAGCGGCGGCAGCGCGTTGGGCAGCACTTCGCTCCGCATGATCCACCACAGCCCCTCGCCCCGCAGCCGCGCGACCTCGACGTAGTCCATGACCACGATGTTCATGGCGACCGCCCGCGCCAGCCGATAGACGCGCGTGGAATCGAGCACGGCGATGACGACGACCAGGACCGGGATCGACGTGCCGGCGATGGTGAGGATTAGCAGCGCGAAGATGAGCTGCGGGATCGCCATCAGGATGTCGTTCACGCGGCTGATCCCCTGCTCGGTCCAGCCCCCCACTACGGCGGCCAGGAAGCCCGCCACGCAGCCGATGAGGAAGGCCAGCAGGGTCGTCAGGAACGCGATGCCGATGGTGTTGCGGGCGCCGTAGATGAGGCGGGTCAGCATGTCCCGGCCCAGATTGTCGGTGCCCAGCAGGAACTCGGCGCCCCAGGGCTCGTACTCGAAGCCCACGATCTCCGATTCGCCGTAAGGGGTCAGCAGGGGTCCGAAAATCGCGACGAACACGTAGAAGCCGACCACGAGCAGCCCGAACCAGGCGCTCCACGGCAACTTTCGGAAAAGTTTGAGGGTCTCCCGCATCGTGGCGCCTCGCCGCTCTTCCTAGCGCGGATGCAGGAGCCGCGGATTCGTCATGATCGACAGCACGTCCGCGGTCAGGTTGAGCAGGATGTAGGCGGCGGCGAAGAGCAGCCCCGTGGCCTGCACGACCGGAAGGTCGCGCGCGCGCACGGCATCGATGAGGAGCTGCCCCAGCCCCGGATAGACGAAGACGACCTCGACGATGACCACGCCCACCACCAGGTACGCGAGATTGATCACGACGACGTTGATGATCGGCGCGAGCGCATTGGGGAGCGCGTGCTTGACGATGATGCGCCCGCGCGAGAGGCCCTTGAGGGTCGCCATCTCGATGTAGGGGCTGGCCAGCAGGTTGATGATCGCGGCTCGCGTCATGCGCATCATGTGCGCGACCACCACCAGCGTCAGCGTCAGCGCCGGGAGCACGGTGCGGTAGACCCGCTCCCAGAATCCCAGCTCCTGGCCGATGTTGGAGATGCTTGGGAACCACCCGAGATGGACCGCCATGACCAGGATCAGGATGTAGGCGACGAAGAACTCGGGAAAGGAGATCGAGGACAGCGTGAAGACGTTGACCGCGCGGTCGTAGAGCGTGTTGCGGTAGAGCGCGGCCAGAATCCCCAGGCCGAGCGCGAGCGGTATCGAGATGATCGCGCTGATGAACGCGAGGAACAGCGTGTTCTCCAGCCGCACGCCGATGAGCTCGGCGATCTCGCGCTTGTTGGCGAGGGATTGGCCGAGGTCGCCCTGCAAGATGCCGCCGAGCCAGGCGATGTAGCGCTCGTGCGGCGGCAGGTTCAGCCCGAGCTCTCTGCGGAACGCGGCGACCGTCTCCTCGGTCGCCCCTTGGCCCAGGAGAGCCTGGGCGATGTCTCCCGGCAGCAGCTCGACGCCGAGGAATATGATCAGCGAGACGGCGAAAAGGGTGAGGAGGCCCAGCGCGAAGCGCGGGGCCACCAATTTTAACAATTTGTTAATAACCCCAAAAGGGGGGTGGGGAAAAAAAAAGAAACACCCACCCAACAACAAAAAAAAAAACAACAAACAA
>JAPPKP010000141.1:3355-8385 GCA_028819955.1 Rhodospirillaceae bacterium
CCGCCCGCTGCCCCCCCCTTATAAATATTACCCCCTCCCGGCCTAATGGGTTGGGCCGCCCCCGCGCCCGGGGGGGGGCCACCATGATGACGATTTGGATCATGCCGCCATAGGGCGGCTGGCTAACCTAGACGAACCACCAGCGCTCTACGCACTTGAAGCCGTCCATTGCCCAGTTCGCCGCCATCTGGCCGTGCCCGATCTTGTCAGAGAGGCCCATGACGTAGTTGGCGAACATGGGGATGAGGACGCCGCCGTCGTCTCTCACGATCGACTGCATCTCCTCGTACATGCTGCGCCGCATCGCCTCGTCCAGCTCGGATCTGGCTGCCACCAACAGTTGGTTGAACCGGTCGTGCTTCCAGAAGCTGTCGTTCCACGCAGCGTCCGCCGCATAGGCGACCGAGAACATCCAATCCTCGGTCGGGCGTCCGCCCCAATAAACGGCGCAGTAGGGCTTCACCATCCAGACGTTGGACCAGTAGCCGTCATCCGGCTCGCGGACCACGTTGATGTCGATGCCGGCCGCGGCGGCATGCTCCTTGTAGAGCACTGCCGCATCGACCGCGCCCGCAAACGCCGCGTCCGCAGCGCTGAGGTCGATCGAAAGGCCCTCCATGCCCGCCTGCTTAAGGTGGTGCTTGGCCTTGTCCGGATCGTACGCCCGCTGCTCCAGGTTGTCCGCGTGATAGCGGTTGGAGCGGCTGATCGGGTGGTCGTTGCCCAGAGTGCCGTGACCGCGCAGGATCGTCCTGACGATGGCTTCGCGATCGATCGCGTGCTTCAGCGCGAGCCGGACATCGACGTTGTCGAACGGCGGCGTGTCGCAGCGCATCGTGAAGGTGAAGTGCTGCGTGCCACTGGTCTCGACGAGCCTGACTCCCTCTTGCCGTTCCAGCAGGTGCGCGGTCTTGAGATCGACCCGGTCCATGGCGTCGATCTCGCCGGTGGTGAGCGCGTTGGTGCGTGCCGCCACGTCGGCGATGGTGATGATCTCCACTTCGTCGAAGTGTCCGAACCCTTCCTTGAAGAAGTTGGGGTTGCGCTTCAGCGTGGAGCGCACGCCGGGCTCGAAGCTCTCGAGCACGTAGGCGCCCGTGCCGGTTCCCGACTGCCAATCCACCCCGTGGTCGGATACCGGCATGATCGGGATGTGATAGTCGCTCAGGATGAACGGGAAGTCCGCGTTGCCCTCGCTGAGCGTGAACACCACCGCGTTCGCGCCGTCCGCCTTCATCTCGACGATGGACTTGAGCAGCTCCTTGGCGGGCGACTTCGAGTTTGCGCCGCGATGATGCGTAATGGACGCCATGACGTCGTTGGCGTCCATCGTCTTGCCGTTGTGGAACTCGACGCCCTGGCGCAGGTTGAATTGCCACGTCGTGGCGTCGGCGGTGTCGATACTCTCGGCCAGCTCGGGGATCAGGCTGCCGTCCTGGGCCACCTCGGTCAGGTTGTTCCGCGCGCTCGCGTTCACGGTCTGCATATAGAGGTCGAGGAACGTCGCCGGATCCAGCGAGTCCGAGGTCGCCCCGTGCCCAAGTCCGCACCGGAAGCGGCCTCCCTTCTTGGGCTCTGCTGCAAAGGCCTTGTCGGCGAGGGTCGTTGCGAGCGCCGTGGTGGCGCCGAGGGCGAGTGCCCGCTGCATGAAGCCGCGACGAGTCATGCCGCTCTTCATGGCCAAATTCTTCAGTTGCTGCTCGATCGTCATGGCTGGTCTCCCGTGTTTCGCGTCGATGGCGACGCGAGTTGTCCCCTGGCAATTCGGCCACCCAAATGGCCTGGCTGGGGAACAATTCCGGGTCGGGAGTATGGCGCCCAAGACCCTGACCAGCCCCTCAGGGTGCACCGAGTTAGCGCGATGTTAGTTGATGGCCAGCTAGGCCTCCAGCCAAATCGCTATATCGGCGGCAATTCGATCGCAGATGCGCCGTGGCCGAGCGTGGACGCGCGCAGGTTGGCGGGGCATGATTGGCGAGCAGGGACTGAGGGGCCCCTTGCGCCCCGGGGAGGCGAGCATGACTGCGACCGTAATTCGGAGCGGGCGGATCGTAACCGCGGTCGACGACTACAAGGCCGACATCCTGATGGAGGACGGCCGCGTCCGCATGATCGGCACGGACTTGCCCGTGGGCGACGGGATTCCCGAGCACGATGCAGAGGGCCTGCTCGTGCTGCCCGGTGGCGTCGACGTGCACACTCACCTCGATTGGGATTTCGGGCCGGCGCGCACGGCGGACACCTTCTACACCGGCTCCCAGGCCGCCGCCTTCGGCGGCACCACCACGGTCGTGGACTTTGCCGCCCAGGTGAAGGGGACGAGCCCGCTCGCCGGCCTTGCCGACTGGCACGAGCGCGCCTCGGTCGCCGCGGTCGACATGGGCGCGCACATGATCATGACCGAGGTGAACGACCAGACCCTCATCGACATGAAGAGCCTGATTCACGACGAAGGCGTCACCACCTTCAAGCTCTTCACCGCTTATCCCGACGTGCTGATGATCGACGACGGCCAGATCTTCAAGACCATGCGCCAGGTCGGCGCCCACGGCGGGATGGTGCAGATCCATGCCGAGAACGGGCACGTCATCGACGTGCTCGTGCAGGAAGCGCTCGCGGCTGGCAATACCAGCCCTAAGTGGCACATGCTGACCCGCCCGACGCTGATGGAGGGCGAGGCGACCCACAGGGTCATCCGCATCGCCGAGCTCGCCGAGGCGCCGGTCTATATCGTGCACCTCTCGGCGGGCGAGGCGCTCGACGCCGTGACGGAGGCGCGCGATCGCGGCCTCCCGGTCCATGCCGAGACCTGCCCGCACTACCTCTTCCTCACCGACGAGGAATACGACCGGCCGGGCTTCGAGGCCGCCAAGTTCGTGATGACGCCGCCGCTCCGGGGCGCCCAGCATCAGCACGCGCTCTGGCGGGGGCTGAAGACCGACGACCTCCAGGTCATCGCCACCGACCATTGCCCGTTCTGCTTCAGCGAGAACGTGCTGGGCCTGCGCCTCTCCAAGGAGCTCGGCCGCGACGACTTCAGCAAGATCCCCAACGGCGCGCCCGGCCTCGAGACCCGCATGCCGCTGGTCTACGACGGCGGCGTGCGCCGCAACGGCATGTCGCTCAACCGCTACGTCGAGCTGACGGCGACGGCGCCGGCGAAGCTGTTCGGTCTGTTCCCGCGCAAGGGCACGATCGCGGTCGGCTCCGATGCCGACATCGTGCTGTTCGACCCGGAGGAGACCTGGACCGTCCGCGCCGCCGAGCATCACAGCCGGGTCGAATACTCGCTCTTCGAGGGCCGAGAGGTCACCGGCCGGGTGAGCAAGGTGTTCCTGCGCGGCGAGCTGATCGTCGATGGTCGGGAATGGCTCGGCCGCGAGGGCGGCGGACAGTTCCTCAAGCGCGGCGAGGCTGGGAAGGCGAAGTAGCGCAACCCTCTACGGCACCAGCACCATCTTGCCGAAGACCTCGCGGTCTGCAGTGCGGCGCGCGGCCGTCTGGATCTCGGCGAGCGGATAGACCGTATCGATCACCGGCTTGAGCCGGCCTTCCGCCATCAGGGCGAAGACTCGCGCAAGCTCGCGGCGGCCGGCGAAGTGGCTGCCGTGGATTGTCATGTGCTTGCGGAAGAGCTCGATCACGTTGAGCGGCACTTCCTCGCCCGCGTGCGCCCCGCAGGTGACGAGGCGGCCGTTGAAGCAGACCGCATCGATGCTCTGGCGCAGCACATCGCCGCCCACGCTCTCGATCACGAGATCGACGCCGCGGCCGTCCGTGAGCCTGAGCGCTTCCTCCCGGATGCTCTGGCGCGTGTAGTCGATGGTCTCGGTGGCGCCGAGCTCCCGGGCCTTCTCCAGCTTGGCGGCGGAACCTGCGCTCGCGATCACCCGCGCGCCGTGCAGGAGCGCGACCTGGATCGCCGAAGAGCCGACCACGCTGCCGGCCGCGTTGACCAGCACGGTCTGCCCCGCCTGAACGCGGCCGAGCGTGACCGTCATGTGCCAGGCGGTGCCGAAGCCCACCATGCCGGCGGCGGCGGTCTCGAAGGGCAGATCGTCCGGCAGCGGGATCACCGAGAGCGCATGGGAGATGCAATACTCGGCGTGCGTTCCCCACTGGCTCGCGCCGATGCGGCCATGGGTAAAGTCGACGCCGTCGAGGCCGCTCAGCCAGGGTTCCGAGAGCGGGTCGCCTTGCGCAAAGTCGATGGCAACGCGGGTGCCGGGGGCGGGGCCTTCCACGCCGGGGCCGAGCGCCGCGATCTCGCCGACGCCTTCGCAGCCGGGCACGTGCGGCAGCGTCACCGGAATGCCGGAGATGCCCTCGCGCACGTCGTGGTCCAGGTGGTTGATGCCGCTCGCCCGGATGCGCACCAGGACCTCGCCGGCCCCTGGTTCGGGCGTCTCCACCTCCTCGTAGAGCAGATTCTCGACGCCGCCGTGGGCGCGGATGACGACCGCCTTCACGGCCGGCTGCTATTCGGCCGCTTCGGCCGCGACCGCGCCCGAGAGCGCGGCGATCGCCTCGGCGCTCGTGACGATGTCCGCGTACTTCTGGCCCATGTCGAAGAGGTTCGCCTCGTGGGGCCCGAGCGCCCGGTCGCCGACGCAATCGCTGATCACCACCGGACGGAAGCCGTGACACATGGCGTCCAGCACGCTTGCGCGCACGCAGCCCGAGGTGGTGCAGCCCGCCACCATCACCGTGTCGATGCGCATCTTGGCGAAGGCCGGCGCGAGGTCGGTGCCGAAGAAGGCCGACGGCACCCGCTTGCGGACTACGATTTCGCCCGGTTGCGGCGCCAGCTCGTCGACGATCTGGCTCTCCGGCGCGTCCTCGGTCAGCCCCGTGAGCGAGGGCACCTTCAGGCACATGATGTTCGCGTCCGCGCCGTCGTCGGCGAAGATGACGCGGGTGTGCGCGACCGGCACGCCGCGCTCGCGGCAGAAGGCGAGCAGCCCCACGGTCGCGTCGATCGCCTCCTGGATGTTGCCGCCGCCGAACTTCGCCGGGTCGGTGAAGCCGTT
>JAPPKP010000069.1 GCA_028819955.1 Rhodospirillaceae bacterium
CAGTCTCCCCGACTCTCCACTTCTTCTCGTCATGCCCGGACTTGATCCGGGCATCTCTCTCTGCCAAATCCGTTGAGTCTCGAGCCAACACGTGGATGGCCGGGTCAAGCCCGGCCATGACGTATTGGGGTTCTCGGCAAAGCGTACGAACTTCTCGATCGGGACACTAGTGGCAGTAGTTGACCGCCCCGGCCATGTGCGCGCCCCAGGGCTCCTCGCCCACGCCTTCGATCGTCGCGACGACGGTTTTCGCCTGCACGTCGATCACGGCGACCGTGTCGGCATCGCTGAGCGCCACGTAGAGCTTGGTGCCGTCCGGCGTCACGACGCCGGTCTCGGGCGTGCCGGGCAGCGCGACCTCGCCGGCCGGCTGCATGGTCTCCAGGTCGATCACCAGCGCCTTGTCGTCGCCCCGGCTGATCACGTAGGCAAACCTGTCGAGCCAGCCGGTGTTGACGCCGGTCATGTCGGCCGCGCCGGGGAGGCGCGCAACCTCGTCGAGGGTCGCGGTCGAGACCACGGAGACGGTCTCGTCGCCGTTGTTGGGGACGATCATGTAGCGGCCATCGCCGGTGGTGAACGCGCGCCAGGGCGTATCGCCAAGCGCCAGGTCCTTGAGCGTCCGGCCCGATTCGAGATCGATCACTGCCATGCGGTCGCCCTCGCCGTAGGCCGCAAAGCCGAGACGCCCGTCGGGCGTGGCGGTGACGTTGATGATGCCCTGATAGGCGGTGTCGTCGTCCTCGTGATGCGCGAGCGCGCGGTCGGGCCCGATGGCGATCTCGCCCGCGACCCTGGCCTTGGGCACGTCGATCACGCTGACGAAGCTCGCCCCGAGGTTGCCCACGTAGAGGCGCTCGCCTGCGAGGTCGAAGGTCATGTTGTGGGGCTCGTGCAGCCCGTCCACGCGCGCGACTTCGTGCTCTGACCTGAGCGAGACCAGCGAGACCGTGCCTTCGCCGATATTGCCGACGGCGAGCACCGCGCCCGAGGGATCGAGCTCCATGTGCTCGGGCTCGTGGCCGAGCGGGATGGTGGCCGTCGTCTCCAGCGTCGCGAGATCGATCACCGAGATCGTGTCGTCGGCAGTGTTGGTCACGACCATCTTGCCGAGCGCCGGGGCGACCGCGACCTGGTGCGGCACCTCGCCCACCCGAACACGCGCGACCACCGCATCGGTGCGCGTGTCGATCACCGCCACGTCCGCCGAGGCCCGGTTGGGCACGAACACGTAGTTCGAGAGGTCGTCCAGCGCGTGAACGCTCGGCGCCGTAACGGCGAGCGCGGCGAGCGCACCGAGGCCCGCTGACAACAGCTTGTTCATTCCTTCCCCTCCTTGGGTTCGCGCGGGCCACCGCCCGCCCCGCCGGCGGCGGCATGGACAGACCGGCAGAATAGAAATTGGCGCAGGCAGGGGTCAAGCGTCCGACCCGGATTTCTCTTCCGCCGGGTGCACGCGGGCGATCCTGAGGGCGTTCGTGGTGCCGGGGGTGCCGAAGGGGACGCCGGCGGTGATGACGATGCGCTCGCCCGGTGCCGCGTGACCGGCGGCGAGCGCCTGAACGCACGCCTTCTCCACCATGTCGGTGAAGCCGGTGGCGTCGTCGGTGTGTACGCAGTGGACGCCCCAGAGCAGCGCGAGGCGGCGCGCGGTGCCGCGGTCCGGCGTCAGCACCAGAATAGGCACCGGCGGGCGCTCGCGCGCGGCCCGGAGCGCGGTCGAGCCCGAGGTCGTGTAGGTCACGATGGCGGTGGCATCCAGGGTCTCCGCCACCTGGCGTGCGGCGGCGGTGATGGCATCGGCGGTCGTCGCCTCGGGGTCCTGCTGCTGCCAATCGACGTGGCGCCGGTAGGACGGGTCGCTCTCCACCCGCTCGACGATTCGGTTCATCATCGCCACCGCCTCGCGCGGATAACGCCCGGCGGCGGATTCGCCGGAGAGCATGAGCGCATCGGCGCCGTCGTAGACCGCCGTCGCGACATCCGAGGCTTCGGCGCGGGTCGGCGACGGCGCGCTGATCATCGAATCCAGCATCTGGGTCGCGATCACCACCGGCTTGCCCGCCTCGCGGGCCGCGCGAACGATGCGCTTCTGCGCCGCCGGCACGTCCTCGGGCGCAAGCTCCACGCCGAGGTCGCCGCGCGCCACCATGATCGCGTCCGAGAGCGCGACCACCTCCTCCAGGCAGTCCAGCGCCGCGGGCTTCTCCAGCTTGGCGACGATGGAGACACCATCCGGCACCAGGGCGCGGGCGGTCCTGACGTCCTCCGGCCCCTGGACGAAGGAGAGCGCCACCCAGTCGACCCCGAGCTCGAGCGCGAACGCGAGGTCCTCCCGATCCTTCGGCGTCACCGCCTCGATGGGCAGCATCACGCCCGGCAGGTTGAGGCCCTTGCGGTCGGAGAGGACGCCCGCCGTCACCACCACGGTCTCGGCATGGTCCGGCCCGCACGCGGCGACGCGGAGCCGCACCTTGCCGTCGTCGAGCAGGACCTCGGCGCCGGGCGCGAGCGCCGCGAAGATCTCGGGGTGGGGCACGGGCGCCCGCGTCTGGTCCCCCGGCGCGTCGCCCAGGGCGAGAGTGAAGCGCTGGCCCTGGACCAGCGCAATCCGGCCATCCTGGAACGTGCCGATTCTGAGCTTCGGTCCCTGCAGGTCCGCGAGAATGCCGATGGGTCTGCCGACTGCCTCCTCGACCGCGCGAACCAGGGCGTGGCGGGCGCGGTGCTCGGCGTGGCTGGCGTGGCTGAAGTTGAGGCGGAACACGTCCACGCCGGTCTCGAACAGCGCGCGGACGGTCGCCTCGTCGGCGCTCGATGGCCCGAGGGTCGCGACGATCTTGGCGCTGCGGTGGCGTCGCACGGTCCGTGCCCCTGCGGTCTCCCCGCCACCTATATCGGCAAGGCGGCGGTGCCGGTCAACGGCTGACCAGGATGGCGCGGAAGTCGTTCACGTTGGTGAGCGTCGGCCCGGTCATCACCAGATCGCCGATCCCGGCGAAGAAGCCGTAGGCGTCGTTGGCGGCGAGACGCGCCGCCGCATCCTCCCCGGCCTCGCGGGCGCGCACGAGCGTGTCGGGCGTCACCAGGGCGCCGGCATTGTCCTCGGTGCCGTCGATCCCGTCGGTATCGCAGGCGGTGGCGAAGATGCCGGGCGCGCCGTCGAGGGCCAGCGCGAGCGCGAGCGCGTACTCGGCGTTTGGGCCGCCCCGGCCCGCGCCGGTCACGGTCACCGTCGCCTCGCCGCCGGAGAGCAGCGCCGTGCCGGGCGCGGCATCCCGTGCAAGCCGGGCGTGCTCGCGGGCAAGGGCGCGCGCCTCGCCCTCCAGCGCATCGCCCAGGATCACGGGTTCGTAACCCTCCGCGCGCGCGGCCTCTGCGGCGGCGGCGAGCGCCATCGCCGGCGTTGCCACCATCCGGGTCTCGGCGCCTGCGAGCCGGGGGTCGCCTTCCTTCGGCGTCTCCTCCGCCCCGCTCGCGAGATGGCGGATGAGGGCGGCGGGCTCGTCGATGCCGTATTTGCGCAGCACGGCCAGCGCGTCGGCGAAGGTGGTGGGGTCGGGCACGGTCGGGCCCGAGCCGATCACGGCAGGGTCGTCGCCCGCTACGTCGGAGATCAACAGGCTCACGACTCGCGCGGGATGGCAGGCCGCGCCCAAGCGCCCGCCCTTGATGGCGGAGAGGTGCTTGCGCACACAGTTGATCTCGTCGATGGCGGCGCCCGAGCGCAGCAGCGCGCCGGTCATCGCCTGCTTGTCGGCGAGCTCGATTCCCGGCGCCGGCAGGGTGAGCAGCGCGGAGCCGCCGCCGGAAATCAGGCAGAGGGCGAGATCGTCCTTACCCAGGCCTTCCGCCAGGGAGAGGATGCGCACGGCGGCCTCGCGCCCGCCGGCGTCCGGCACCGGGTGCGCCGCCTCGACCACCTCGATCCTTTCCGTCGGTACGCGGTGGCCGTAGCGGGTGACGACCAGACCCTCCAGCGGGCCGTCCCAGTGATCCTCCACGGCCCGCGCCATGGTCGCTGCCGCCTTGCCCGCACCGACGACCACCGTGCGACCCGCAGGCGGCTCAGGCAGGTGCGGAGGCAGGCATTGGGCCGGCTGAGCGCTGGCGAGCGCCGCGTCCAGCAGGCGGCGCAGGAGGAGTCTCGGATCTTCGCTCATGCCCCACCATGCCAGAGCCGCCGGCAGGCGTCATCCGGGGAGCGCACGCGCCGCAGCCGGGCCGCAAGCGCCGTCCGGCGCGACGCGCTACCATGCCGGCGCACAACACCCGGCGCCGGCGCGGTTCGGGTGACACGGGAGCCCGCCCATGACCCCTGCCCGCCGCCGCCTGCTCTTCGGCGCCGTCCTCGCGACCATCTCGGGGCTCTGCTTCAGCACCGGCGGCTTCTTCGTCCGCTCGGTGTCGGTCGATCCCTGGGAGATCATCGCGGTCCGCTGCTTCTTCGCCGGGCTCGGCGTGCTCCTGATCCTCTTCGTGACCGAGCGCGGCCGGGTGTGGCCGGTGCTTCGCGCCTCGGGCTGGCCGGTGATCCTGGTGGGCGTCGCCACCGCCTGGGGGATCATCGCCTACGTGCTCTCGATGCAATACACGCTGGTCGCCAACGTGATCGCGATCATGACGACGTCCACCGTCATGGTCGCCCTGCTGGCGAAGCCGGTGCTGGGCGAGCCGGTGGCGCTCAGGACCTGGCTTGCCCTGCTGGGCAGCCTCTGCGGCGTCGGCGTCATGTTCTGGAGCGACGTGGGCGGAGGCGGCGTCATCGGCAACCTGCTGGCGCTCTCGATCGCCGCCGCGATCGCGCTCCAGACCCTGATCGCGCGGCGCTTCCGCACCGGGCGGATGGAGCCGGCGGTGCTGATCGCGGCGGTGATCGCGGGCCTCGCCTCGCTGCCGCTGGCGCTGCCGTTCGACGCGACTGGGCGGGAAGTGGGGTTCATGGCCGCGCTCGGCCTGGTGCAGCTCGCGTCTGCGCTCACCCTCTACTTCTACGCCGCGCGCTACCTGCCCGCGCCGATCCTGATCTTCGTCGTTCTGATCGATGCGGTCTTCGCGCCGATCTGGGTCTGGCTCGGATTCGGCGAGGTGCCGGGCACGCTGGTCTTCATCGGCGCCGTGGTGATCCTGGCCTCGGTGGCCGGCAACGCCCTCTTCGGGGTGTTCGCGGCGCGCCGGAACCCGCCGGCCGAAACCTGAACCCCTATCGCGACGTTGAGGCGAGGCGCTGCCACCAGCCGCGCCGCCGGGGCCGCTCGTCCTCGGCATCGGCCGGCTGGAGCATCGGCGGAGCCGTCTCGGCAGGCGCGTCGTCACCGCCATCGACCGGGGAGGCCGCGTCCCCGTCGGCGACTTCGGCGGCCTCCGGATGCGATGCGTCGTCCGATCCGTTGCCGCTCCCCGCGGCTGCCTGCGGGCCTTCGACGGGCGCGGGCGCGGGCGGCGCAAACAGCGGAGTCGGCGGGACCCCCGGCGCGGGCTCTGCTGCGGCAGGCACCGCCGGGGGCTCGCTCTCGCCCTCAGGCTCGGGCGACGCGTCTCCCTCGGCCGAGAGGGGCGCGGGTGCTTCTTCGGCCGCCTCGTCCGGCTCTTCCTGCCGGTCCTGCTGCCTGGGCGTGCGGCTGCGACCGCCACGGCGGCCACGGCGCCGGCGCTTGGCGCGGGGCGCCTCCTCGCCCTTCTCGGCCTTTGCGTCTGCCGCGGCTGCCGGCTCCTCCACCTCGTCCTCGGAGCCGCCCTCGGCCTCGGCCGGCTCGGCCGGTGGGGCTGCCGCCGCAGCCTCGGGAGCGGCTTCCTCCGCCCCCTCGCCGCGCGGCTTGCGCCGGCGACGGCGGCGGCGCTTGGCCGGCTCTGCGGTCTCGCTCTTGGTCTCCTTCTTGGGCTTGCTTGCCCGCCGGGGCGCCTCGTCCGCCTCCTCCTCCACAGGCTGCTCCTCCACCGGTGCGGGCCGGGTCGCGAGCCGCTCGATCGCGTAGCTCGGCGGCACGAGGCTGTCGTCCTGCTCGAAGCTCACGGCGAAGGCGTAGCGCTGCTCGATCTCCTCCAGCATGCGGCGCTTGCGGTTGAGGATGTAGAGCCCGACCGCAGCCGGCACGCGCAGCAGGATCTCGGCGCTCCGCCCCTGCAGGCCCTCCTCCTCGATCGCTCGGAGCGCGTGGACCGCAGACGATTCGATCGAGCGCCGAACGCCGGTGCCGGCGCAGCTTGCGCACCGCTCCATGCTGGCTTCCACCAGGCTCGGGCGCAGCCGCTGGCGCGAGAGCTCCATCAACCCGAAAGGGCTGATCCGGCCCATGCGGATGCGCGCGCGGTCGATGCGCATCGCTTCCTTGAGCTTGCGCTCCACCGCCCGCTGGTTGCGGCTCTCGTCCATGTCGATGAAGTCGATGACGATCAGCCCGGCGAGGTCGCGGAGCCTGAGCTGGCGGGCGATTTCCTCCGCCGCCTCGAGATTGGTCTTGAGCGCGGTCTCCTCGATCGTGCGCTCGCGCGTGGCCCGCCCCGAGTTCACGTCGATCGCGACCAGGGCTTCGGTCGGGTCGATCACCAGGTAGCCGCCCGACTTGAGCTGGAGCTCCGGGCCGTACATGGAATCGAGCTGGCTCTCGACCTGATAGCGGACGAACAGCGGAATTCGGTCCCGATAGGCCTTCACGCGCGAGGCATGGCTCGGGATCATGGTCTTCATGAAGGTCTTGGCGGTCTTGTAGCCCTCGTCGCCCTCAATCAGGATCTGCTCGATGTCGCGCGTGTAGAGGTCGCGGATCGAGCGGCGGATCAGGTTGGCCTCTTCGTTGATGACGCAGGGCGCCATCGATTCCATGGTGAGGTCGCGAATGTTCTGCCAGCGGCGCAGCAGGTATTCCAGATCGCGCCTGATCTCGGTCTTGGAGCGCGAGAGCCCGGCGGTCCGCACGATGACCGCCATGCGCGCCGGGATATCGAGATCGGCCATGATCTTCTTGAGGCGCCGCCGGTCGTCGGCGTTGACGATCTTGCGCGAGATGCCCCCGCCCCGGATCGCATTGGGCATGAGCACAATGTAGCGCCCGGCGAGCGAGAGATAGGTCGTGAGCGCCGCACCCTTGTTGCCGCGTTCCTCCTTGACCACCTGCACCAGAAGGATCTGGCGCTTCTTGATCACCTCCTGGATGCGATAGCGGCGGCTGAGCAGCGAGCGGCTGGCCTGAAGGCGCCGCCGCTCCAGGTCGTCCAGCTCGTCCCCGCCCATGACCTCGACATCGCCGTTCGCTCTGGCATCGCCGCCGGCATCGTCGGCGCCGTTGGCCTCGGCGGCTGCGGCGACGTCCTCCGGCGCGCCGTTCTCGTGTTCAGCCGCCTCCGCAGCCTCGGGGGCGTCCTCCGGCGCGGACTGGCCATCTGCGGCCTCGGGCGGTGCAGCAACCTCGCTCTCGGCTCCATTGTCGGCCCCGTCCTCCGCCGCTTCGGCCGGCGGAGCGGCCGGCTCGTCCGAGTCGCCGGCCTCCTCCTGCTCGGCATAGAGCGCCTCCCGGTCGGCGACCGGGATCTGGTAGTAGTCCGGGTGGATTTCGTTGAAGGGAAGGAAGCCGTGGCGATTTCCGCCATAGTCGACGAACGCCGCCTGGAGCGAGGGCTCCACGCGCATGACCTTGGCGAGATAGACGTTTCCTTTGAGCTGCTTCCTGGCAGCGGATTCGAAGTCGAATTCTTCTAGGCGTGTTCCGTCCGCCACGACCACGCGGGTCTCTTCCGCGTGGCTGGCGTCGATGAGCATTCGTTTGACCATTCTCTTGTTTTCTCCGTCCGGGAGCGCGTGGGGGCCTCAGCCTCCCGAAAGCGCGTCCGCGGGAACGCGATGCGGCGCCGCGCCGAACAGGGACCGCCGGCCGTCGCGTGGCGATCCCGTCTCGTAACGGACCGCTTCACCGCGGGGTCGGTCGGCTCGATGGTAGGCGGCTGCCGCATCGGACTCGTTCCATGGTTTCGAGGTGCAGACTCACCGGACGCGCCCGCTGCCCCCGGCGTTCGTGCCGGGGAACCGCCGCTCCCGCCATCGTCGTGCGCGCGGTGCGGCGTGGCTCGTCCATCAGTCGTTTCGCACCCATATAATAGTGTCGCAGACGACCGAAAACAATGCCGGGGCCGGCGTTGACGCTCCTGGGGGCGCTCACTACATTCAGGCCGCCCATCACGGGACGGGATGAGAACGTGCTGCGCGAACTGACCGACCGCTCGCGGGAGGTGCTCCGCCGGCTGGTCGAGGAATTCATGGAAACCGGACAACCGGTGGGCTCGCGCACGCTCTCGCGCCGGCTCACGACCCCGGTCTCGCCCGCGACGGTGCGGAACGTCATGGCCGACCTGGAGGATGCCGGCCTGCTCTATGCGCCGCA
>JAPPKP010000041.1 GCA_028819955.1 Rhodospirillaceae bacterium
TCTGCGGCTACACCGGCAAGCGCCACATCGACCTCGCCGCCTGCGTCGAGTTCATTCACACCGCGACGCTGCTTCACGACGACGTCGTCGACGACAGCGCGCTCAGGCGGGGCACGGCGACCGCCAACGCGGTCTGGGGCAACAAGCCGAGCGTCTTGGTGGGCGACTTCCTGTTCAGCCGCGCGTTCCAGATTTCAGTCGCCGACGGCTCGCTCCGCGTGCTCGGTATCCTGGCCGATACCGCCGCGACGCTCGCCGAAGGCGAGGTGATGCAGCTCACCACCTCCAACGACACCGAGACCAGCGAGGCCACCTATCTCAAGGTGGTGACCGCGAAGACGGCGGCGCTCTTTGCCGCCGCTTGTCAGCTCGGCGCGGTGGTGGCCGAGCGTTCGGCCACCGAGGAGGAGGCGCTCCGAAGCTTCGGGCTCAACCTCGGCATCGCCTATCAGCTGGTCGACGACGCCCTCGACTACGGCGCCCGCGAGGCGGTGCTCGGCAAGTCGGTGGGCGACGATTTCCGCGACGGCAAGATCACGCTGCCGGTAGTGCTGGCGTTTCGTCGGGGCGACGGCGAGGAGCGCGCCTTCTGGCGGCGGACCATGGAGGAAGAGCTGCAGGAGGACGGCGACTTCGCGCGCGCAATGGCCCTGCTCACGCGCCATGACGCGATTGTCGACTCGGTGGAGCGGGCGCGCCACTACAGCGCGATGGCCCGCGATGCGCTCGGCCTGTTCCCTGCATCCGAGGCGAAGGACGCCCTGCTCGACGTGGTCGATTTCTGCACCGAACGGGTGCACTGAGTCGGAATCACGCTCAGTCGCTCGTCAGCGCATTTCCTTCGGAATTTTGAAGGCGACGAGGCGCGCGCTTCCGGCCCTGAGCGCCGCCCAGTCGTCGATGCCGGTCTCAAACACGGCGAGCGCCGCCGTCGGAAACCGCGTGGTGAGCCGCGCGTAGCTCGGACCCGGCTCGCGTCGGCCGAGCGCAAGCGCCAGCGCGTGAATGCCGGGATTGTGGCCGATCAGAATGACGCCCGCCTCGCTTCCGCCCGCTTCGGCCACGGCGTAGAGGAGAGCGGACGGGCTGCCCATGTAGATGCCGTCCACCACCCGGCGCGGCAGGTTCTCGCCAAGGCCTTCGCAGAACGAGTCGCAGGTCTCCACGGTGCGCCGCGAGGGCGAGCAGAGGATCAGCGTCGGCGGCTGTGCCTGGTCGCGGCAGAAGGCGCCCATCCACTGGCTTTCCTTCCGGCCCCTGGCGACGAGCGCGCGCTCGAGGTCGCCGCCGCCGGGCGGCATGCCGGCCTGGGCCTTGCCGTGACGCATCAGGTAGAGCCGCCGCACCCCGCCTCCCTGCTCGCGGTTGCCGGTCCGGTCGCATTCGCCGTTTGCAATCGCGGTGGCGCACGACGAAAATCGCGCGCCGTTTCGGCGCTGGGGAGATCATGATGGGCGGGAGGCGCACCGACAAGAGCCCGTACGAGGCCGGGCTCGAGCGCAACGACGCGAACTACGTCCCTCTGACTCCGCTCTCCTTCCTGCGCCGCGCCGCAGCCGTGTTCCCCGAGCGGACAGCATGGATTCACGACACCCGGCGCGCGACCTACGCCGAGTTCTACGCACGAAGCCGGCGCCTCGCCTCGGCGCTGGCCAAGCGTGGCGTTGCCAAGGGCGACACGGTCGCGATCATGTCCCCCAACACGCCGGCGATGCTGGAGGCGCACTACGGCATTCCCATGTGCGGCGCGGTGCTCAACGCGCTCAACTACCGGCTCGATGCTGCCTCCCTGGCCTTCATCCTCGACCATGCCGACGTCACCGTTCTGCTTACCGACCGCTCGTTCTCGACGGTGATTTCGGACGCGCTCGCGCGGGCCACAGCGGCTCCGCTGGTCATCGATATCGACGATGCGCCCGAGGACGGCGGCGAGTTGATCGGAGAGATCGAGTACGAGGCACTGCTGGCCGACGGCGACCCCGACTACGACTGGCCCTGGCCCGAGGACGAGTGGGACGCGATCTCGCTCAACTACACCTCCGGCACCACGGGCAACCCGAAGGGCGTCGTCTATCACCACAGGGGCGCTTACCTGAATTCCCTCGGCGACGGTGTCACCTGGGCCATGCCGCACGGGCCGGTCTATCTCTGGACGCTGCCGATGTTCCACTGCAACGGCTGGTGCTTCACCTGGGCGATCAGCGCCTACGCGGGCACCCACGTGTGCCTGCGCAGGGTCGAGGCCGGGGCGATCTTCCAGGCGATTGCGGCGCACAGGGTGACGCACTTCTGCGGCGCGCCGATCGTCCTCAACCTCCTCAACAACGCGAGCGAGGAGGAGCGGGTGGCGTTCGACCATCAGGTCGAGGTGATGACCGCCGCCGCGCCGCCGCCCGCCGCCGTTATCGCGCGGATGGAGTCGGCCGGCTTCCGCGTCACTCACGTCTATGGGCTTACCGAGGTCTACGGCCCGGCGACCGTGTGCGACTGGCACGATGAGTGGAACGCCCTGCCGCTCGACGAGCAGGCCGCGCTGAAGGCCCGCCAGGGCGTGCCTTACGCTACACTCGACGGGCTCATGGTCGCCAATTCCAAGACGCTTGAGCCGGTGCCGGCAGACGGCGAGACCATGGGCGAGGTCTTCATGCGCGGCAACACCGTGATGAAGGGCTACCTCGCTAATCCCAAGGCGACCGAAGAGGCATTCGCCGGCGGCTGGTTCCACACCGGCGACCTCGGCGTCGTCCACGCCGACGGCTACATCGAGCTCAGGGACAGGGCCAAGGACATCATCATCTCGGGCGGCGAGAACATCTCGACGATCGAGGTCGAAGGCGCGCTTTACCGTCACCCGGCGGTGCTGGAGGCCGCCGTGGTGGCGCGGCCCGACGAGACCTGGGGCGAGACGCCCTGCGCCTTCGTCACGCTGAAGGACGGTGCCGACGCCGACGAGGCGGCGCTCATCGACTTCTGCCGGGGCGAGCTCGCCCACTACAAGTGCCCCAAGACCGTGGTGTTCGGCGCGCTGCCAAAGACCTCGACGGGCAAGGTACAGAAGTTCTTGCTCCGGGAGCGCGCCGCCGCGCTCTGAGGCGGGGTCCCGCGAGCCCAACGGGCGTCCTCCTCGAATTCCCGGCCGGTCGCCGTCTCGATCCGTTACCATTCGCTCCGGATTTCGGGGAGCTCTGGAGATGCCCGACGTCACCCTCAGCCCTGACGGGCAGGTCGTCGAAATAGCCGGTCTCGCTCCGGCGCCGCTGCGGTTTCACGCCATCTGGCTCCGCGACAATGCTCCGGACGCGCAAACCCGCTCGCCGGAGAACGGCCAGAAGCTGATCACGGTCGGCGACATCCCGGAGGACACGGCCATCGTGGCTGCCACGGCGGACGGCGCGACGCTCACCGTGTCGTTCCAGCCGGAGAACAGAACCATCGACTACGACCTGGGGTGGCTGCTCGGGAACGCCTACGACCGCCCGACCCGCAACGAGCGGGGCTGGATCGCATCGGGGCTCGAAACCTGGGACAACAATTCCCTGGCCGAGATCCCCGAAGCGGACATGAAAGCCCTCAAGGCCGACAGCGGGCGGTTGCGCGAATGGCTGGAGGCGGTCGTGCGTTTCGGGTTCGGCAGGATCGTCGGGGGAAGCACGAGGCCGGGCGCGCTGTTCGATGTCGTCGACCTGTTCGGCTACGTGCGGGAAACGAATTATGGCCGACACTTCGAGGTCCGCACCGAGGTGAACCCGACCAACCTCGCGTTCTCCAATCTCGGGCTCCAGGCCCACACCGACAATCCATACAGGGACCCGGTGCCCACGCTGCAGGTGCTCTACTGCCTGGAGAATTCCGCCGAGGGAGGGGAGAGCATCGTGGTCGACGGCTTCCGGGCGGCGGAACGGCTCCGGCAGGAGTGTCCCGACCACTTCGAGGTGCTAAGCAGGTATTGCGCGCGCTTCCAGTACGCGGGCGATCCGTCGACGAAGCTCAGCGCGCGGCGCCCGATCCTCGAACTGGCGCCGGACGGCGAACTCACCGCGATTCGCTTCAACAACCGCTCCCTCGCCGCAGTGACGGATGTACCGTTCGAGCGTATGGAGGCGTGGTACAGGGCCTATCGCCGCCTGGGCGAGATCGTCGACGACCGGGCGATGCAGGTCATGGTCCGGCTCGAACCGGGAGAATGCTTCCTCCTGGACAACACGCGTGTGCTCCATGCGCGCAGGGCCTACGCGGGCTCGGGCAAGCGCTGGCTCCAGGGCTGCTACGCCGACAAGGACGGCCTGCTGTCGAAACTCGCGGTGCTGACGGCCGCGTGCAGGGAGGCGGCGGAATGAGCGAGACCGGTGTCCGCGGCCTCAACTGTGGGACGATCGTAGACATCATCGAGGACATCTTCGTGCGCCGCGGCGGCGAGCGGTACCTGGGGGAGGCCGTCACGCTGGCCGAACATATGCTGCAGGGTGCCACCATCGCCGAGCGGAACGGCGATCCCGAGGAAATCGTCGCCGCTGCGCTGCTGCACGACATCGGCCATGTCGCCGGCGGCTCCGGCTCCTTTTCGATGAGCGATACAGAGGACCGGTTTCACGAGAGGGCCGGAGCCCGGCTTCTCGAGCCCTTCTTTCCCCGGGTCGTCGTCGATTGCTGCCGCTTTCACGTTGCGGCCAAGCGCTATCTCTGCGCCAGCGACCCCGGCTATTTCGATACGCTGAGCGACGCCTCGGTGCATTCCCTGACGCTGCAGGGCGGCCCCATGAACGCGGCAGAGGCGGCCGAATTCGAGACGCAGCCGAACTTCCACGAGATCGTCGCGGTCCGATTCCTGGACGATGCCGGCAAGCAGGTCGGCATGGCGACGCCGGAGTTCGCCCACTTCGCCCCCATGCTCCGGCGCATGGTCGGTGCACAGTCCGAGGACGCAACTGCTGGCAAAGACTAAGAATTTCGTAGACAATCCTCGGTTGGCTTGACGCAACGGGCGAGCGGCCTTCGGGGGCCGGGGAGTGACGACCCATCGGGCGATTGACGACGCACGTGCTTGACTTGACGTTGGGCACGCCGGCGCGGGGATTGACGTTGGAGCTTTGGCGCGTGGACGGCGCGGCGCCGGAACGCCTCAAGACGGTCGTGACGAACGACGACGGCCGGGTCGAGGGCGCCCTGCTGGAAGGGGAGGCGTTTGCCGCCGGCACCTACGAGCTGCGCTTCATGGCTGGCGATTATCGGAGGCGCGCGCGCGGGCCGATTCCCGAACCGCCGTTCCTCGATGTCGTGCCAGTGCGCTTTGGCGTCGCGGATCCGCAAAGCCACTACCACGTCCCGCTGCTACTTTCTGCCTATGGCTATTCCACCTATCGCGGCAGTTGACGCATGACGCGCTCGGCGGTCCGGTTTCTCCGGCGCGGCGAGGTCGTCTCGCTGACCGACGTGGGCGCGAACGAGACTCTCCTCGACTACCTTCGGCTGCGACGCCACGCCTGCGGAACCAAGGAGGGCTGTGCCGAGGGCGACTGCGGCGCCTGCACCGTGGCGCTAGGCACCCTGCAGGACGGCAGGGTGGACTACGCGCCGGTCAACGCCTGCATCTGCCTGCTGGGCATGATCGACGGCAAGGAACTGGTCGTGGTGGAAGACCTGGCCGGCCCGGACGGCGCACTGCATCCCGTGCAGAACGCGGTGCTCAGGCATCATGGCAGCCAATGCGGCTTCTGCACGCCCGGCATCGTGATGAGTCTGTTCACCCTCTACCACGCTGGCGGAGACTGCGACCGGCAGGCGGTGAACGATACGCTCGCCGGCAATCTGTGCCGGTGCACCGGCTACCGGCCCATCGTCGATGCCGCGCTGGAGGCGTGCGCCGGAACGCCTGGCGACGCGTTCGCGGCAGGCCGTGCGGCCACTGTCGAGCGCCTGGCGGCGCTGGACGACGGCGAGGACCTCTTCATCGGCGATGAGGAGACGGGTTTCCTGGCGGCACCGGCCACGGTCGATGCCCTGGCCCGCCTTTATGCGCGGCATCCGGACGCAACGCTGGTGGCGGGCGCCACGGATGTCGGGTTGTGGATCACCAAGCAGATGCGGGCCCTGCCGAAGATCATTCTCCTGGGACGGGTGGCCGGCCTCGCCGACATCCGCGAGACCGAGCGAGGCTTCCACATTGGTGCCGGCATCACCCACGCGCGCGCCGAACGCACCTTAGCGGCGATCGATCCCGACTTCCTTGAGTTGCTCCGCCGTTTCGGCGGCAAGCAGGTCCGTGCGGTGGGGACGCTCGGCGGCAACATCGCCAACGGCTCGCCGATCGGCGATACGATGCCCGCCCTGATCGCGCTTGGCACGACGCTGCACCTGCGCCGGGGCGAGGCGACGCGGTCGATGCCGCTGGAGGACTTCTTCATCGACTACGGCAAGCAGGACCGGACCCAGGGCGAGTTCGTGACCGGCATCGACGTGCCGCGCCTCGAGGCCGGCGAGGTCTTCCGCTGCTACAAGATTTCCAAGCGCTTCGATCAGGACATCTCCGCGGTCCTGGGCGCCTTCAGATTCACCCTGGAGGGGCGCAGTGTCGTCGATGCACGCGCGGCCTTCGGCGGCATGGCGGCCACGCCGAAGCGGGCCGCCGCTATGGAAGCCGCCCTCAAGGGCCTGCGGCTCGACGACCGGCACGGCTGGGACGCCGCCTGCGACGCCCTGGCATCGGACTTCCAGCCCATCGACGACATGCGGGCCAGCGCCCAGTACCGGCTGGAGACGGCGCAGGCGCTGCTGCAGAAGGCCCTGCTCGAGGCGGGCGGCGAGGCCAGCACCGCGACCCGGCTCGTGGGCCTGAGGCCGGGGGAGGCGGAGCGTGCCGCCTGAGGTTGCGCATGTGGAGCGGACCGCGCCCGTTGGCGACGGCGGCGCAGTCGGGCGGGCACTCGCGCACGACAGCGCGCTCGGCCACGTCCAGGGCACGGCGCGCTTTATCGACGACGTTCCCGAGCCGGCGGCACTGGTGCACGTGGCGCCGGGCTACGCCCCGCATGCTGCGCGCGGCCGGATCGCCGCGCTCGATCTCGATGCAGTGCGGGCCGCGCCCGGCGTCGTCGCGATTCTGACCGCTGCCGACATTCCGGGAAAGAACGACTGCAGCCCGGTCTTCGGCGACGATCCGATCCTCGCCGACGGCCGCATCGCGTTTCACGGCCAGGTGGTCTTCGCGGTGGTGGCGCGCAGCCGGGACGAGGCCCGCCGCGCCAGCCGCCTGGCGCGCATCGCGGTCGAGGAAGAGGAGCCGCGTGTCTCGGTCGAGGCCGGCCTTGCCTCGGGCGAGACGGTGGTCCCCGACTACCAGTTCCTGCGCGGCGATCCGGGCGCGGACATGAAACTGGCCCGGCATACCGCGTCGGGCTCTCTCCACGTCGGCGGTCAGGAGCATTTCTATTTGGAGGGGCAGGTCGCCATGGCGCTCCCCGGCGAGGGCGGTGCGATGCACGTCCTCTCGTCGACGCAGCATCCCTCGGAGATCCAGCATCTCGTGGCCGCCATGCTGGGGAAGCCGGACTCCGACGTGGTGTGCGAGTGCCGGCGCATGGGCGGCGCCTTCGGCGGCAAGGAGAGCCAGGGGGCGCAGTGGGCCTGCCTCGCGGCGCTGGCGGCGAGCGCGACCGGTACGGCCGCCAAGGTCCGCCTCGACCGCGACGACGACATGATCATGACCGGCAAGCGCCACGACTTCCGGGTCGACTACAGCTACGGCTGCGACGAGGCGGGCAGGCTGCTGGCGGTCGACGCCGCGCTCAACGCGCGCTGCGGCTATTCGGCCGATCTCTCCATGGGCGTCTGCGACCGGGCTTTGTTCCATGCCGACAACGCCTACTACTACCCGAGCGCGCGGATCCTGTCGCGGCGGGTCAGGACAGACACGGTCTCGAACACGGCGTTCAGGGGCTTCGGCGGGCCGCAGGGCATGATGCTCGCCGAGCGGGTGATGGACGACATCGCCTGCCGGCTTGGCCTGGACCCGCTGGATGTGCGCAAGCGCAATCTCTACGGCCGCGGGCGAGACGTCACGCCCTACGGCATGAAGGTCGGCGACAATATCGCGCCGCAGTTGGTGGGGAAGCTGGAGAAGACCTGCGACTACCGCGAGCGGCGCAAGGGCATCGCGGCCTTCAACGAGAGCAACCGCTTTCTCAGGAAGGGGATGTCGCTCACGCCGGTCAAGTTCGGGATCGCCTTCACCCTGAAGCACCTCAACCAGGCGGGCGCGCTGGTGCACGTCTATACCGACGGCTCCGTGCTGGTGAACCACGGCGGCACCGAGATGGGGCAGGGGCTCCACACCAAGGTCGCGCAGGTCGTGGCGGAAGAGTTCG
>JAPPKP010000279.1:0-3702 GCA_028819955.1 Rhodospirillaceae bacterium
ACCCGCAGCCCTTGTCGCCCGAGTCGATCCCCGGCGGGTTGCTGAGCGGGCCGGTGTAGCCGTGCGCCGGGTCGCACGCGCCGAGCGACACGCTTCTCAGCTCGCCCGCGCTCGTGTCGAAGATGTAGACGGTGTTGCCGCCGACGCTCACGTTCTTCGCATCGGCAAAGCTCCCGCCTTCCTCCCACTCCGAGCGGCTGTGCTCGCGGGTGCTGCCGGCGATCTCCTCGCGGTCGAGGATGTCGACGCCGACGGTCATGTGGCCGCCGTCGCCGATCGCGCCGCCCCATACGACGCTGCCCTGGCGCGCATCGCCGCCGTCTCGGCTCGGCATCCGGGCGACCGTGCGCACGTCGAAGCCGTCCAGATCCTTCCTCAGCACGAGATTGAATGCGCCGCGTACCGCGGCGTGGCCGCCGAGCGTTCCCAGGCTCTCGGCTCTCAGCACCTCGATGCGCTCGACCGCCGAGAGCGGGAGGGAGTCCAGATTGTGCGCGGTCGTCGCGTAGGGCCGCCCGTTCACCAGGATGAGCAGGTCGCGCCCTCCGGTGAAGAAGTAGCGGATGATGCCCGTGTCGAGCATCTCGCCGAACGTCTGGGCGCCGGAGCGCTCGATGAAGCTGCGGTCGTACTCGGCGATGATCTGCGGGGCTGGCGCCAGGGAGCCGGCTTCGGCTGCACTCACCCCGAGGAGGGCCAAGACGGCAAACGATGCCAACAGGGCCTTCATGGATTTCTCGGTTCGGGTTCGCCTGCCACGATCCGCCGCTTCTGCCGCTCGCTCGGCCTGACCGGTCCCTCGCGACCGGAACAGACGGCCTGCGCCGGATAGGTACAAATTTGTCGCGTTCATTCGGGTGCCCTCCCCTCGCCGCTTGCCGCCGAATCGAACGCGCGGCGCTCGGTGGATGGCGCGAGCATAGTCGCAACGTTAGTCTGATCGAAGAGTGACTTTTCTTTATAGCGGCAATAACTTATTCGAATAGCGGCGAGGGCCGCCGGCCTCGGCTTGGCGGGACGGCGCTCAGCGCCCGTAGTTGAAGTCGGTCTCTTCGCTGTCCTCGTACTCGGCGAGAAGCTCGTCCATCTCCGCGTACATCGCCTCTTCCTCTTCCTGCTTCTTGCGACGCTTCTTCTCGACGAAGCCGACCGAGATGATCGAGAGCTCGTAGAGCGCAATCAGCGGGATGCCGAGGCCGATCTGGCTGAACAGGTCGGGCGGGGTGAGGATCGCCGCCGCAATGAACACGATGACGATGGCGTACTTGCGCTTGCGCTTGAGCCCGGCAGACGTGGCGAGACCTGCGCGGCCCATCAGCGTCAGCATCACCGGAAGCTGGAAGGCGATGCCGAAGGCGAAGATCAGCTTCATTACGAGCGACAGATACTCGCCAATTCTTGGCAACAGCTCGAGACCGAGGCGATCGTCGGTACTTCCTTCCTGGAAGGAGATGAAGAAATTAAACGCTTGCGGGAAGATGAAGTAGTAGACCAATGCGCCGCCGGAGAAGAACAGGACCGGCGTCACGAACAGGAAGGGCAGGACGGCCTTCTTCTCGTGCTTGTAGAGCCCCGGCGCCACGAACACCCAGAACTGGGTCGCGATCAGCGGGAAGGAGACGAAGAACGCGCCCCAGAACGCGATCTTCAGCTCGGTGAAGAAGGCCTCGAGCAGGTGCGTGTAGATGAGGTTGGTGTCGTACCCTCCGTCGGCCAGCACGTCGCGCAACGGCTCGACCAGGAAGGCGAAAATGTCCGAGGCCACGTACCAGCAGCCGAGAAAGGCGATGACCAGCCCGATGGCTGCGAAGGCGAGACGACGCCTGAGCTCGATCAGATGATCGATCAGCGGCGCGCGCGATTGTTCGACACTGTCGACCACGGGCTAACCGCCATTCGGGGCAGCGCCCCGCATCGGCCGGGAAATGCCGTGCCGCCCGGCCCCCGAACCGGGCCCACGCGGCACTGAAACGCCAGGCAGGTGCCGCTGCGACATCCGGCTATTCTGCCGAGCGCCTAGGCGCTCGCGCCGCGCGCGGGGGAACCGTCGGCACCGTCGCCCGGCGTCTCCGCTGCCGACGCCGGGGCCGGCTCGCTTTCGGCCGCGGATGAGGCTGCGGTCTCGGCCTGGCCGCCGTCAGCGTCGGCCGGCTGACCGCTCGGCGGCTCCCCGCCGTTGGACTTGGCGGCCGCCTTGTCCGACGGCATCACGTCCTCGTTGAACATCTTGTTCACCGATTCCGTGCTCTCATTAACGTCGCGCTGCATCGCGTCCGCGCCCTCCGCCACATCCCGCCGCGCGGTGGCGAGCTCGCGGTTGGCCTCGTCGATCTCTTTCTTGACCGCATCGATTTCGGTCGCGTCCGCGGCCTCCTCGATGGTCCGCTGGAAGTCGCGGGCGTAGCCGCGCGCCTTGCCCATCCACTGCCCTGCCGTCTTGACGATGCGCGGCAGGTCCTTCGGCCCGACGACGATCAGGGCGATCAGCATCAGGATGATGATCTCTTGCCAACCGAGTTCGAACATTGCTTCGCCCGCTGCGGTAGCGGGTGATCTCCCTGTTTCCGTTCAGCCGCTCGGCGTTTAGCGTCTAGCTCTTGGCGGCTTCATCCTTCTTGACGGCGCTGGCTTCGATGGTTGCAGCATCGCCCTCGATCACCTTGGGCTCCTGCGGAGCCTCAGCGGGCGCCGCCGCGCTCTGTGCCGGCGGCGGAGGCGCCTCGCCTTCCCGCATACCGGTCTTGAAGCTCTTGATGCCCTTGGCGAAGTCGCCCATCAGGCGCGGCAGCTTGCCGGCGCCGAACAACAGTACGATCACCAGGACGATCAGAAGGATTTGCCAGATCGAGATACCCATGACACGGCTCCAGTCTCACCACGGCGGTGGCGGCGCGACGCCCGGTCGCGGGCGCTTCAGCCGCCGCACGTTACCGGTCCCGCAGCCTTGTCGCCTACAGGTCCTGTGTCGCAGGGAACACAAAAGTTCGGCGTGGGTCAAGCCGAATGCGGACGACGTCATCGACGCGCGGAGCGCCGTCGTCGGCGACGTTGAGCGTCAGCGGCGGCGCGTGGCCGTCGATCGCGAGCTTCAGATGGCTGGTCGAGCCCATCGGCCGGCTGTCCAGAACACGGGCCAAGGGAAGCCCATCGGCTTCGTCCGCCGTACCGTTCACCAGCTCCACAGCCTCGGGCCTGACGTAGACCCGCACCTTGCAGCCCTCGCCGCAGCTGGTCGGCGCCCGCCCGATCGGCGTCTCCACGGCACGTCCGCTGACCCGGCCGTCGAATGCCGGGAGCGCACCGAAGAAGCGCGCGACGAACGGGCCCGCCGGCTTTCGGCAGAGCCGGTCCGGACTGCCCACCTGGACCAGCTCCCCGTCCCGCATCAAGGCGATCTGGTCTGCCATCTGCAGCGCTTCGCCTGCATCGTGAGTGACCAGCACGATCGGCACCCCAGCCTCGTGGAGGAAGCCCAATGTGTCGTCGCGGACCTGCTCGCGCAGGCGCTCGTCCAGGCCGGAGAACGGCTCGTCCAGCAGCATCGCCCGCGGCGCGGGCGCGAGCGCACGGGCGAGCGCCACGCGCTGCTGCTCCCCGCCGGAGAGCTCGTGCGGATAGGCGTTGGCGAGGTCCGCGAGGCCGAGCTGCTCCAGCATCGCGAATGCGACCCGCCGACGCTCCGCCTTCGGCGCGGCCGTCAGC
>JAPPKP010000279.1:3712-8327 GCA_028819955.1 Rhodospirillaceae bacterium
CCCGAAGCCCACATTGTCGATGGCGCGCACATGGGGGAACAACGCGTAGTCCTGGAACATCAGGCCGATGCGGCGCTTCTCCGGCGCGACGAAGCGGTGCGGACCGGCGACCTCCTCGCCGTCGATCAGAACACGGCCGGCGCGTGGGCGCTCGAGGCCGGCGGCGATCCTGAGCAGGGTGGTCTTGCCACAGCCCGACGGGCCCAGCAGGCACATGATCTCGCCGGGCCCGACCACCAGATCGACGCCCTTGACCACCGGCGCCGCGTCGTAGGCGTGGTGGATGCTCTCGAGCACCAGCCACCGCGACGCGCCCGTCCCCGGCACACGCGCCGCCGCTTCGGCCGCCATCGGTTCAGCCAATCCGTGCACTGGCGAGACCATGCGATTGCAAGTCATTGTCAGAGTAGCGCGGTGGCAGACCGCTGTCTATCCCTTGCTCCGGAGGTGCCCCCTGCCCCGGCAGTCCGGGTTGATGGGGCAATGAACTATGACTACGGTTCCGCCCCGCCAGAGCGATACATCGGGGGTGGTTATGGAGCTTCGACGGGAAGCGTTGATCGACGTGGCTATGGGCTACCAGCCCGCCGACACGGTCATCACGGGCGGCCGCGTGGTCAACGTCCACACCGGCACCATCAAGCCCGAAGGCATCGCCATCAAGGGCGAGCGCATCGCGGCTGTCGGCGATGTCGCATACGCCGTGGGCGACGATACAGAGGTCATCGACGCGGAGGGGCGTTTCCTGGTTCCGGGGCTGATCGACCCCCACTGCCATCAGTGGCACACCTACGCCAACTCGACCGTCTTCGCGGCCTGCCGCCTGCTGCACGGCTCCACGACCATCGTGGACGGCTTCTATGGCCACGCCATCGTCAACGGCATGCGCGCCTCGCGCTTCTTCCTCGACGAGCTGCTGGCGACGCCGGTCAAGCCGATCTTCGTCACCCCCACCATGTGCTACACCCAGAACCGAGGTATCGGCTTCCCCGCCTCGCCCAACGCGCCCAGCATCGAAGACCTGCGCGACTCGCTCACCTGGCCCGAGACCAAGGGCATCGAGGAAATCAGCCCCGAGCTGATGCTCTATCAGAACCAGCGCGACCGGGCGCTGCTCAGCCTCATGGAAGAGGCGCTGGACATGGGCAAGGTGATCCAGGGCCACTCGGCGGGCATGACCGATGAGAAGATTACCAACGCCTGGGTCGCCTCCGGGATCATGCACAACCACGAGATCGTCAACGCCTCGGAGACCCGCCGTCAGGCCGAACTCGGTATCTGGATCGTGATCAGAGAAGGAAGCGCCTGCAAGGATATAGAAGCGTGTCTTCCAGTGATCACTGAGGAAGGATACCACGCCCGCGCCTACCAGCTCTGCACCGACGTGATCACGCCCGACTGGATGCTGGAGCGGGGCCAGATGGACAACGCCATCCGCGTCGCCGTGCAGAACGGCATGGAGCCGATGACCGCGATCCAGATGTCCACCATCCAGCCGGCCGAGTTCTACCGGGTGAACCACGACATGGGCATGATCGCGGCGGGCCGCTTCGCCGATATCGTCTTCGTCGACACCCTCAAAGGGTTCGAGATCGACCGGGTGATGGCCAACGGCAAGGTCTGGGTCGAAGGCGGCAAGCTCGTCAGCCACCTGCAGAACCCGGATTACCCAGATTGGCTCTACGGCACCATGAACATCGACCGCGTGCTCAAGCCCGAGGATTTTCGGATCGAGGCGCCGGCTGGCGCCGGAGACACCGTGAAGGTCCAGTGCATCAACACGCGGGACGGCTCCCTGGAGACGCCGGGATCGGTCGAGACGCTCCGCGTGGTTGACGGCTGCGTTCAGGCGGACCCCGAGAACGGCATCAACAAGATCTGCATGATCGACCGGATCATGGGCACCGGCGAGGTGGGCGTCGCCTTCGTCAAGGGTTTCGGGATCAGGGAAGGCTGCATCGGCACCACCGCCAACGTCTTCAATCAGAACATCGTCCTGGTCAGCGCTTCGGACGAGGACATGGCGGCTGCCGCCAACGAGACCATCGAGATGGATGGCGGCTTCATCGCGCTGCGCAACGGCACGGTCGAGGCGTCGCTGCCGACGCCGCTCAACGGCCTCGCCTCCGACCTCCCCTTCGACGAGCTTTTCGAGCGTCAGTACAAGCTGATAGAAGCCTGGCGTGACATGGGGTGTGAGCTCGAAACGCCGCAGATGAACCTCGAATTCGTCTCTCTCGTCACCATCCCCTACTACCGCATCAGCACCAAGGGGCTTGCCTACATGACCCAGGACCGCTTCGAGCTCGCCGAGCTCTTCGTCGACGAGGCGGCCTGAGGCGTCCGTGGCGCCGGACATGGCGACGCGGGAGGAGGAGACCGCCGGCACGCTCAGGCTAGGCGTGGTCGGCGCGGGCCACTTCGGCCGCTATCACGCCCAGAAGATGGCGGCCCTCGACGGCGCCCGCCTGGTCGCGGTCGCCGACGTCGACGCCGAGCGGGCCGCTGCTGTCGCCAAGCCGCTCGGCATCGATGCCGTAGCCGACCATCGCGCGCTGATCGGCCGGGTCGATGCGGCCTCGGTCGCCGTGCCGGCGGCCGCCCACCACGCGGTGGTGAAGGACTTCCTCGACGCCGGCATCCACGTGCTGGTGGAAAAGCCCTTCACCGAGACCGTGGCCACCGCCCGGGAGCTCACGGCGCTCGCCGAGGCAAAGGGGCTGGTGCTCCAGGTCGGCCTGATCGAGCGCTTCTCCGACGCCTTTCAGGCCGTCGCCCCACGCATCACCCGGCCGCTCTACATCGAATCGATCCGAGTCGGCCCGTTCTCGGAGCGGGGCACCGACGTGAGCGTAGTCCTCGACCTGATGATCCACGATATCGACATCATCCTCGCTCTGGTGGACGCTCCGGTCGCCGACATCGACGCCATGGGCACGCCGGTGTTCTCGGGCAGCGAGGATATCGCCAACGCCCGGCTCAAATTCGCCAACGGCTGCGTTGCCAACGTCACTGCGAGCCGGGTCAGCCTCAAGACCGAGCGCTCGCTCCGTATCTTCCAGCCCGACATGTACATCAAGGTCGACCACGGGGAACGCAGCGTCAGAATCGCGCGCAGAAAAGATAGCGACGCACCGTTGACCGGGCCGGACGGCGTGGAGCTGGAGCACCTGCGCTTCGACCGGGGCGATGCGCTTCAGCGCGAGATCGAATCGTTCGCGCTGACGGTCAGAGCCGGCGGCGTGCCGGCGGTGACCGGCGCCGACGGCGTCCGCTCGCTCGAGGTCGCCCACCGCATCGTCGCCAGCATGAGCGAGAACCGCGCCAAGCTGGACCTCCTCTGACCGGCCCCGCTCGCAAACGACGGACACCAACGAGTGCGCCCATGAACGAGAAGCAGCTCGACACCGAGTTCCTGCCCTACCCCCTGCCGCCCTGGAAGCATCGCTTCCGCACCCTCAGCATCTTCTGCGAGGCGGACGAGGCGGCCCTCGTGCCCCGCGTGCCGGCGCCGCTGGAGCTCGCCACCAACGTCGTGCAGATCACGGTCATGCACTTCGAGAGCACGGTGCCGACGCGCCCCTACTACGACAGCGCCGTGATCGCCCAGGTGCGCTACGGCGGCGAGATCGGCGGGCATTGGGTGCACGCCTTCACCAGCACCGACCAGGTCTGCGCCGGCACCCGCGAGCTCTGGGGCTTCCGCATGAAGCTCGCCTCCATGGAGCTGCACGTGGACACGGGCAGGATCTGGGGCTTCACCGAGCGCCTGGGCCGGCGCGTGATCGAGATCGACATGCGGCCCACCGGCCGCGCGTTCGAGCCGCTCAAGACCTTCCCCCGCCTCTTCGTCAAGGCGCTGCCCGAGGCGGACCGGCCGGACGCGGTGAAGCGCCAGGTCGTGCAACTGCCGGCGGAGACCGAGATCACCGAGACCGTCTGGGGCGAAGGCACGGTGCGCTTCGAGCCGAGCGACGACGACCCCACCCACCTGCTGCAACCCACCCGCATCCTCGGCGCGAGTCTCGTCTCCGGCAACCAGGTCCTCCCCTGGGGCGTGGTGCTCTCGGAGTAGTGGCTTGCAGGCAAGCACGTGGAGAATCCCACCTCCCCTGTCGCCTCCCGACTCGTTCATTTCCCTCAGGCGCCGGGCGCTCGCTCCGCTCGATCGTGCGCTCCGCGCGCGTGGGCGCGCGACGCTACGCGCCATTCGGCGCGCGCGGTCGCGCCGTCCGGGCCTGACGGCCCGGTTCGCCCCGTCTCTGCCATTCCGGGGGCACCGCGCGTGCTATCGTGCCGGCAACGAGCGACGGGAGGCAGGGCATGAGGCTTGAGGGCAAGGTCGCGATCGTCACCGGGGGCTCGCGCGGGATCGGCGCCAGCATCGCGCGCCGCCTGGCACAGGACGGCGCCGCGATCGCGGTGGTCGCGCACACGGCGCGCGCCAAGGCCGAGGCGGTGGCGCAGGAGATCGTGGATGCCGGCGGCCGCGCCGCGCCGTTCCAGGCGGACGTTTCCAAGGTCGCCGACTGCGAGCGGCTGGCGGCGGAGGTGGCGGACGCCTTCGGCACCATCGACATCCTCGTCAACAACGCCGGCGTCTACCACCCGCTGC
>JAPPKP010000105.1 GCA_028819955.1 Rhodospirillaceae bacterium
GGACTACTGGAACCCGAAGGTGCAGGAGGACGTCTACATCAAGTCGCAGATCGGCCGTTACCGGGTGCGGGGCTATGGCGGCGCACGCATGCTGCCGCATCTCTCGGACCTCGCCTTCAAGCGCGACCTCTCGGGCGCGGGCTCGGCGGGCGACCCGGTGGCGGCGGTCGAGATGTATACCGAGATCGGCGGCCTGAACGGGGCGAAGCCGCTCACGCTCTCGATGCCGGTGATGATCGCGCCGATGAGCTACGGCGCGCTCTCGCGCTCAACCAAGCAGGCGGTGGGCATGGCGTCGAGCATGGCCGGCATTGCCGAAAACACCGGCGAGGGCGGCATGAGCGACGCCCAGCGGGGTGCCGCGGAGCAGCTGGTGTTCCAGTGCCTGGGCGGCAGGCTCGGCTGGAACATCCACGATATGAACCGGGCGGACGGGCTCGAGATTTACATCAGCCAGGGGGCCAAGCCCGGCTTCGGCGGCCAGCTCATGGCGAAGAAGGTGACCAAGGAACTTGCCACCATCCGGGGCATTCCCGAGGGCATCGACCTGCGCTCGCCCTCGCGGCATCCGGACATCCTCGGCGCCGACGATCTGGTCATCAAGGTGGAGGAGTTCCGCGAGGCCACCGGTTACCGCATCCCGGTGAGCGTGAAGCTGGGCGCGGGCCGGGTCAGGGACGACATCAAGATCGCCTACAAGGACGGCTTCGACTTCGTCGAGCTCGACGGGATGCAGGGCTCCACGGGCGCAGGCGGCGCCGAGGTGATGGAGCACGTGGGCGTGCCCACCCTCGCCGCGATCACGCAAGCCATCGAGGCGCTGGAGGAGGTCGAGGGCCTCGGCAAGATGCAGCTGGTGCTGATGGGCGGCATCCGGGACGGGATCGACGCGGTGAAGGGGCTCTGCCTGGGCGCCGATGCTGTCGCGATGGGAACGGCGGTGATTATCGCGGGCGGCTGCATTGCCTGCATGCAGTGCCACGTGGGGCAGTGCGTGACCGGGATCGCCACCCAGGACCCCACCCATGAGCGGCGCTACAACCCGGTGGCGGAAGCCCGCAACATCCACCGCTACCTAGAGGGCGTGCGCTGGCAGATGGCGGCGCTGACCCAGGCCATGGGATACGGCAGCACCACCGAGCTGAATCGCGACGATCTGGTCGCCGTCACGCGCGACGCGGCGGAGATGACGGGCCTGCCCTACGCGCCGGAGTACCGCGAGCGCGAGCAGGCGCTCCGTAGCAGGATGGGTTGAGCGATGGCGATCCTGGAGGAGATGGAGGCAGGCGGGCAGCTGCTCGCGGAGCTGCCCGACGACACGGCCGACGCACACTTCGTGCCGGCGCCCTGCCAGATCGCCTGCCCGGTCGGCACCGATGCGCCCTCTTACATCGCCTACATCTGGGAGCGGAAGTTCGAGGAGGCGTTCGAGGCGATCACGGCGACCAACCCGTTCAGCTCGATCTGCGGGCGGGTGTGCGATGCGCCGTGCGAGCCGGCCTGCCGGCGCACCGATTCCGATGGGCCGGTGCAGATCCGCAACCTGAAGCGCTTCGTCATGGACGAGGTGGGGCACGACTACGACCCGCCGCCGGTGCCGGTGCGCCACGAGCAGAGCGTGGCGGTGGTGGGCTCGGGCCCGGCGGGGCTGACGGCGGCGCACGAGCTCTCGGTCGCGGGCTATCGGGTCCACGTCTACGAGATGACCGACCGGCTCGGCGGCATGATGATCTGGGGCATTCCGGCGTTCCGGCTGCCGCCCGGCATCATCCAGGAGGACATCGACCGCATGGCCCGGCGCTGCCCCGGGATGGAGGTGCACCTCAACTCCGCGCTCGGGCGTGACGTGACGCTCGACGAGCTCAAGGAGCGGCACGATGCGGTGGTCCTCGCCATCGGTGCGTGGTGGGGCAAGAACATGGGCATTCCGGGCGAGGACGACACGCGCGTGATCGACGGCGTGCAGTTCCTGCGCGACGTGAACGAGGGCGCCCGGCCCGAGATGCCGGAGACGGTGGTGGTGGTGGGCGGCGGCGATGTCGCCATGGACGCCTGCCGGGTGGCGAAGCGCTTGCCGGGCTGCAAGGACGTGAAGGTGATCTACCGGCGGGGCCCGGCGGAGATTCCGGCGCGCAAGATCGAGCTCGAAGGCGCGATCGAGGAAGGGATCGAGTTCGTCTACCACACCCAGCAGGTCGCGATCGTGCCGCAAGGCAACGAGCTCGCTGTGCGCTGCGTGCAGACCACGCTGGGGGACCCGGACGAATCCGGCCGGCGTGCGCCGGTGAACGTGCAGGGCTCGGAGCACGATATCGCCTGCGGCATGGTGATCGCCTCGGTCGGGCAGGAGGGCCTCTGCGACGACCTCGACCGGCGCGGCATGATGCTCTCGGACCGGGTGCGGACGGTGTGGGAGGGGATGCGTACCAGCGATCCCAAGGTGTTCGCGGCGGGCGACGGAGCCTTCGGCGGGTCGACCATCGTGATGGCGATGAACCACGGCCAGCGGGTGGCGTACTACGTGAAGGCGTTCCTCGAAGGGCGCGACGATCCGCTGCCCTACCGCACGCCGCACCGGACCCGCCGCGTGCCGGTGGCGCAGGACCTGGAGTGGGAGCTGCTGCCGGTACAGCACCCGGACTTTCTCGGGCTGGGAGAGAACCCGGTGTCGTTCCCGGAGATCGAGACCACCTATGGCTGGGAGGCGGCGCGCAAGGAGGCGGCACGGTGCTTCCGCTGCGATGCGGAGACCGGCTCGGCCGACTACGCGGTGGACCATCGCGAGGACATCTTCGTGATGGCCCGCACCTCGCCCGACGACACGGTGCGCCAGAAGGCGATGCTGGAGAAGCGCATCGGCGAGCGGGACGATCCCTTCCCGGCGGAGCTTCCGGGGGTGCTCGACGATATCGCGTTCCTGCCGGCCAACCTGTCTCGGCTGGTGATCGACCCCTACCGGGAGGCCTGCCGCATCGGCACCACGGTGGGCGACACCGATCTGGCGCTGCCGTTCCTGGTGACCGGCTTCGACGATGCGCCGGAGGAGGTGCGCGCTGCGGTCGGCCAGGGCATCGCGCAGGTGGACGCGAGCTATCTCGGCGTGCGGCCCATCGGCGGCGATGCGCGCTGGTTCCAGCTCGTGCTGCCGGGGCAGATCGCGCCGAGCGCGGACGCGGCAGGGTTGATCCATGCCCTCGGCCATCGCTTCCAGCCGGTGGAGGCGACGCAGGCGGCTGAGGGCCAGGTTCTGGGGCTTTCCGTCTCTTCGCCGGCGGTGCTGGAAGAGGCGATTCCCCACGCCCTCGATGCCGGCTTCGACATGCTGCTGCTGGACGGCAGCGCCGGGCTCGGCACGCCGTGGGCGGAGCTTCGGGGGGCGCCCGACCTCACGATCCTGCGCGATGCCGTGGCGATCCTGCGCCGCCTGGACCGCGAGGAGGAGATCGACCTGGTCTACTTCGGCGGCGTGCGCTCGGGCACCGACGCGGCCAAGGTGATCGCCCTCGGCGCCGTCGCCGTGGTGCTGGGGGTCGCCGCGGGGCTCGCCGCCGGCGGCGCCATTACCGGCAGCCGCGAGCTCGCGTTCACCGCGGACCGCAGCGACGAGGACCGCACGGCGGGCACCGCCAACATCATCAAGGCGACCGCGTCCGAGGCCTCGATGATGGCGCGCTGCACCGGCAAGACGAACCTCCAGAACGTCGAGCCCGAAGATCTCCGCGCGCTCACCGTCGCGACCGCGACCGCAACCGGCATCCCGCTCGCGGGAACGAAATAGGGCGCGAGGGTGCCGTTGCGTCCCGCGATGGCTTAAGCTGACCGAATGCGCGTTCACCTGAACTACGGGCGGGGCCAACGGGCGGTGGATCTGCCCGACGGGCTCGACGTCACCGTAATCGCCAAGCAGGCGATGCCGCTGCTTGCAGACCCGGCGGCGGCGATAGATCGGGCGCTTGCGGAGCCCGTGGGCTGCCCGGCACTGGCGGAAGAGGCAGTGCGTGCCGAGAGCGCCTGCATCCTCATCTGCGATTTCACGCGACCGGTGCCCAACGGGATCATCCTGCCGCCGCTCATCCGCACCCTGCTCGATGCCGGGATGGCGCCTGAGCGGATAACGGTGCTGGTGGCGACCGGGCTGCACCGGCCCAACGAGGGCGAGGAGCTTGCCGCCCTGGTGGGCGACCCCTGGGTGCTGGAGACGGTGAACGTCGCGAACCATTTTGCGCGCGAGGACGCCGATCACGCGCTGATCGGCACGACGGAGCGTGGCACCGTGGTGCGGCTCGACCGGCGCTTCATCGAGGCCGATCTCCGCATCGCGACCGGGCTGGTTGAGCCCCACTTCATGGCCGGCTGGTCCGGCGGGCGCAAGGTGATCGCGCCCGGCGTCGCCCACGCCGAGACCATCACCACATTCCACAGCGCGCGCTTCATGGAGCATCCCAACTGCACCAACTGCGTGCTGGAGGGCAATCCGCTGCACGAGGAGCAGCTGGCGATCATGGCGATGATCGGCGGCGCGCGGGCGGTCAACAGCGTGATCGACGACGAGCGTCGAATCGCCTTCCTCAACTACGGCGAGGTCGTGGCGAGCCACGCGGAGGCGGTCGCCTTCGCCGAGCGGTACTGCACCGTCCCGGTGGCCGAGCGCTTCAGCACCGTGCTGACCAGCTCTGCCGGCTATCCGCTCGACGCGACCTACTACCAGACCGTCAAGGGCATGGTCGGGCCGCTCGAAATCCTGGAGCCGGGCGGCGACCTCATCGTGGCTTCCGCGTGCTCGGAGGGGCTGGGCTCGGCGCACTACGCGGACGCGCAGCGCCGCCTGGTGGAGAACGGCCCCGACCGCTTCCTCGACGAGATCAGCGCCAAGACCCACGCGGCCATCGACGAGTGGCAGACCGAGATGCAGCTCCGCCCCATGCGGGCCGGCACGGTCCACCTCTACACCGAGGGCCTGGCGCCGGAAGACCGCGCGCTCACCGGGGTCCGCATGACCGAGTCGATCGCGGACTCGGTGGCGGAGAGCGCGGACCGGCACGGCGACCCGCGAGTCGCCGTGATCCCCGAAGGGCCTTACGTGGTGCCCGTCCACCGCCCGGCGGCGTAGTCCGCACCGTCTCTATCCCGCGCGTCGCCCCCTTGGCGAACGGCGAATCCAAGGGTACGTTTCCCGCACGCGGCCCGGCTCGGCCGATCGACATCAGGGGGGGAATACGATGGCGTGGCAAGGCAGACTGTTGCGGGTTGACCTCACCGCCGGCACCTGCACCGAAGAGGCGCTCAACATGGAGTGGGTGCAGACCTATCTGGGCAGCAGGGGCCTTGCCACCAAGTACCTCGCGGAGGAGATGGACCCGAAGGCGGACCCGCTCTCGCCAGAGAACGTGCTCATCTTCGCGACCGGCCCGCTGACCGGGACCACGGCACCGACCGCGGGCCGCTACACGGTGGTCACCAAGGGGGCGCTTACCAACGCCGTCGCGTGCTCGAACTCGGGCGGCTACTTCGGCGGGGAGCTGAAGCTCGCCGGCTGGGACATGGTGCTCTGCACGGGCCGCTCGCCGCGCCCGGTCTACCTCTACATCAAGGACGACCACGCCGAGCTGATCGACGCCGAAGGCTTCATCTGGGGCAAGTCGGTCTGGGATACCGAGCCCGCGATCAAGGCGCGTCATCAGGACGGCGCCATCAAGATCGCCTCCATCGGCCGTGCCGGGGAGAACCTGAACCGCTACGCCTGCGTGATGAACGACCTCGACCGCGCCGCCGGGCGCTCGGGCGTCGGCGCCGTCATGGGATCGAAGAACCTGAAGGCCATCGCGGTGCGCGGTACCCGCGGCGTCGCGGTGGACGATGACGACGCCTTCGCCAGTGCCGTGGAGCATGCCGCAGCCGCGCTCGCCGCGAGCCAGACCCGCGCGGACCTCGCGCGCACTGGCACGCTCTCCATGATCGACGTGACCCAGGCCTTCGGCAGCCTGCCGACCCGCAACAATCAGGACGTGCAGTTCGAGGGCACCGGCAACCTGGGGCCCGATGCCATGGCGAAGGTGCGGCGCTCGGACGGTGCCGCCAATCTGGTCGCCAACCGCGCCTGCTTCGCCTGCACCATCGGCTGCCAGCGCGCGTCGAAGATGGAGCCCAACCACTTCGCGATCAAGGACCGGGACCGCTACAAGAAGGTGAGCGGCGGGCTCGAGTACGAATCGGCCTACTCGCTCGGCCCCATGGTGGGCGTGGACGACATCGAGGCCGCGACCTTCGCCAACTTCGTCTGCAACGAGGACGGGATGGACCCGATCTCCTTCGGGGCGACCGTGGCCGCCGCCATGGAGCTCTACGAGGAGGGCGCTATCACCGACGCCGAGACCGGCGGCATCGCCTACAACTTCGGCTCGGCCGAGGCGCTCTGCAGGGCGGCGGAGGACGCCGGCACGGGCACGGGCTTCGGCGAGGACCTGGGCCTCGGCGCCAAGCGGCTCTGCGAGAAGTACGGCCGGCCCGAGCTCGCCATGGTCGCCAAGGGGCAGGAGTTCCCCGGCTACGACGGACGCTCGATGCAGGGCATGGGCCTCGCCTACGCCACCAGCAACCGCGGCGCCTGCCACCTGCGGGCCGACCCCTACGAGGACGATTTCTCGGGCGGAAAGCTGGATGGCAAGGCGAAGATCGTGAAGGACAGCCAGGATTCGAACGCGGCCATCGATTCCGTCGGCATCTGCGCCTTCTCGATGATGATCTGGGGGCTCGACGAGGTCGCCAACCTAGTCAATGCGGGCTGCGCAGGCGATTGGACCGTGGACCGGCTGAACGAGACCGGCGAGCGCATTTGGAACATGGAGCGCCAATTCAATCTCGACGCCGGCATGACCGCCGCCGACGATACGCTGCCGCAGCGCATCCTCAAGGAGGCGGTGAAGAGCGGCTCGGGCAAGGGCAAGGTCTGCGAGCTCGACACTATGCTGCCGCAGTATTACGAGCTGCGCGGCTGGACCGCCGAAGGCCGGCCGACGGCCGCGACCATGGAGCGCCTCGGCCTCGGCTGAGCGTCAACCAGCAATCAAGCCGCGCTGGAGATTGCGCCCACCTCGTTGTCGACAATCACCGGCGATTCGAAGTACTCGATCGAAGGCTCAACGCCCAGGCGCTCGCGAATGCCGGCCCTCCAGGCCGCGTCGTAGAGGCGCTCTGCATCCTCGCGCGACTCGAAGAGATACACGCCGCCGCCGGTCCGGCCGTCCTCGGACAGAAGATAGTACTTCCGGACCAGGCCCTGTACGCCCTGGTAGAGCGGCGCAGACGCCTCGAATGCGGCCTTTACCGACTCGCGTGTCTTGCCCTCGGGCAGCGCGAAACGGACGATCGCGGTTACCGCCATGGCTGATGTCTCCTCGTTTCGTCATTCGGGGCGGAGGATAGCGGCCGCCGCGCGCGCGGTCACCGCGCTCCTTGGGCGGCCGTCAATCGACGCCCTCGACCACCCGGAAGTCGCGCTCCACCGCGCCTTCGAGCTTCGCGGCGGCGGCCTGGTAGGCGGCACCGTCGTGGGTGGCGAGCGCCTGCTCGAAGCTCTCGAACTCGACGACGACCGTGCGCCCGGCAATGCCGGCGTCGAAGGCCTGGACCTTGCCGCCGCGTGCCAGGAACGTGCCGCCGCCGGCCACGATCGCAGGCCCTGCGAGCTTGGCGTATTCCGCCAGCGCGTCGGGATCCTTGATCTCCCTGTAACAGCTGACCCAGTAACCCTTCGCCATTCCGTCCTCCCTTCGATCATGCGTCCGACGCGGCCGTTGCGCGGCTGGACCGAACGAATACCATTGGCGGAGGTCGTACCACCGAACATTTGCACTTGTCATGTGACAGGCGGCGAGGCGAGGCGACTTGGGAGCCGGTGAGACATGTGGGTCAAGGTTGAGCTTATCGCGATCGAGCTTCCCCAATTCGGCAGCGCGAAGAGCCGCAACCTCGACCTCGAGGCAGGCGCGAACGTCGCGGATGCGCTCTCCGGGCTCGGCGTGGACGGCGACCCGGCGCTCCTCGCCATGGTGAACGGCGAGGCCGTGCCCCGCGATCAGTGGCCCGAGACGCTGCTCTCGGCCGACGACACCATCAGCCTGTTCCGGCCCTTCAAGGGGGGCTAACTGGCGTCGGCATTCAGCGCCTGCACCGCCTCAAGCACCTTCTCGACGTGGCCGGCGACCTTTACCTTGCGCCAGACCTTGCTGACCGTGCCGTCGGCGCCGATGAGGAAGGTCGCGCGCTCGATGCCCATGTAGGTCTTGCCGTAGTTCTTCTTCTCGACCCAGA
>JAPPKP010000323.1 GCA_028819955.1 Rhodospirillaceae bacterium
TTCGAGCGGTCGAGGCCCCACCACACCCCGATGGCAAGTGCTGCGGCGGCGTAGACCAAGATGTCCTGCTGGAAGAAGATCGGGCCGATCCACGGGATATCGCTGAGGACGCCGAGATCGAGGTCGCGAAAGCCCGCCACCTTCTCGAACATGTAGGGCCGGCCGACGACCCCGGTCAGTCCATCTCCCAAGGCGACCACAATGAGCCCGGTCAGCACCTGATCGGTGCGGAAGACGACAACAGCGATTCCGAAGACGAGTCCGATCAGCGCACCCGCCAGCATGGCAACGGGCACGCCGGCGCCGGCGAGCCCGGTGTGGAAGCTCACGACCGCCCCCACCATTGCCCCCACCAGCATCATGCCCTCGCAACCGAGATTGAGGACGCCGGCGCGCTCGTTGATCATCAGGCCGAGCGCGGCGAGCAGGAAAGGAGTGGCGAAGCCGGGCGTGGTGGCGAGCCAATTCTGAACGAAATCGGCGGCCATCAGGCGCGCTCCCGCGTGCCGAAGGTGAGGTGGTAGCGGCTGAAGAACTCGACGACGACGAAGCAAAGCAGGATGACGGCCTCGATCAGCGTCGTGATCGCTGCGGGCAGTTGATAGAACACCTTGAGGGTGTCGCCGGCCGTGTAGACGCCCCCCACCACAAACGCCGTGACGATGACCGGGATCGGCTGAAAGCGGCCGATGAAGGCGATGACGATGCCGCTGAAGGTGTAGCCGCCGGCGATAAAGAGCGTCATCCGGTACTCTTGCCCGGTAGCCAGCACGGCGCCGGCGATACCGGCGAGACCGCCGGACATCACCGCAGCCAGCGCTGTCGCGATCAGGACCGGTACGCCTGCCGCACGCGCCGCCTCCACGTTGGCGCCGATCGCATCCATGTAGAAGCCGATCCGCGAGCGCGTCATCACGAACCAGAGCAGCACGCCCGCGCCGAGCGCGATCCAGACTCCGGTGTGCGAGGAGCCCCAGCCGAGCCGGGCCAGCCGCTCGGTGCCCTCGTCATAGTGCTGCGAGTTGGGAAAGGCGCTTCCAGGGTCGTGCCACGGGCCGAAGAGGAGATGCTGGACCAGCTGATAGGCGACGTAGGTCAACAGCAGCGAGGTGATGATTTCGTTGACCCGGAAGCGCAGCTTGAGGAAGGCGGGAATCCCGATCCAGCAGGCGCCCGCCACGGCTGCAGCGATGAACATCAGCGGGAGGCGGAATGAGTCGGGACCGATGTCGAAGATGGCAACGCCGGTCGCCGCGATGCAGCCCAGCCACATCTGACCCTCGACGCCGATGTTCCAGAATCTGAGCTTGAGCGCCACCGCCGAGGCGAGGCCGACGAGGACCAGCGGCGTCGATGCGGTGACGACCTGGGCGAGGCCGTTCAGGTCGAGGAACACGAAGACGATGAACTCGTTGACGATCTCGGCGGCGGAGACGCCGTAGGCGATCAGGATGGCGAAGGCGATCAGGAGCCCGAGCGCGATACCGCCGACGAAGGCCGCGGCACGCATCCAAAGCGGCGCCTGCTGGCGCGGCACCAGATAGATCGGGCCAAGGCCCGCATATCTCATCATGCGTGGCCCAGCATCAGCCGGCCGATCTCGGCGCGGCTCACCTCGCCTGCAGCGAACTCGCCAACCAGCCGGCCTCGACTGATCACGGCGATGGTGGTGGAGAGCGCGAGCACCTCCTCCAGGTCTTCACTGATCAGAACGCAGGCCGTTCCCGCGTCTGCAGCACCCTGCAGCAGATCGTGAACGGTCCGGCAGGCGCTCACGTCCAGGCCCCGGGTGGGCGAGTGGGCAATCAGGACACTCGCCTCCCCCTTGAGCTCGCGCGCCAGCAGGAGCTTTTGGGCGTTGCCGCCGGAGAGGAGCCGGGCAGCCGTGGCCGGCGCCGCGCCGTGAATGGTGTAGGCGTCGATGGCCTCTGCCGCAGCCGACTTCATGGTGCTGCGCCGGACCAATGCCGGAGAGCCGTAGTCTCCGGCAGGTACGCCGGTCACGCCGAAATTCTCGTAGACCGCGAGCTCCGCCAGGAGGCCGGTGCGGAAGCGATCGGCGGGGATCGCGCGCATTCCCCGCCGGCGGAAGGCCGGCACGGCCTTCCCTGCAAGATCGGCTCCGTCGATGGCAATGCGGCCGTGGGTGGGGGCGCGCAGACCGGTCAGCGCGTCCGCCAGCTCCTGCTGCCCGTTGCCGCCGACGCCCGCGATCCCATAAATCTCGCCGCTCCGCACGGTAAAGCCGATGCCGTCGACGCCGATGCCGCCGGCCCGGCGCGCGGTGAGGTCCTCGACCCGGAGCCGCACCTCGCCGAGAGGCCGGTCGCGGCGCGCCTGCTCCTCGCCCTCCTCCCCTACCATGGTCCGGGCGAGCGTCTCGGCATCCAGGCCGGCCGTCTCGGCAACGGCGAGCACCGTCTCGCCGCCGCGCATCACCGTGACCCGCGACGAATAGCCGATCACCTCCCGCAGCTTGTGGGTGATCAGGATGACCGCATGGCCGTCCTCGGCAAGGCGGCGCATGAAGCCGAGCGCAGAGACCGATTCCTGATCGGTCAGCACGGAGGTGGGCTCGTCCAGGATGAGGATCCGGGCACCGAGCAGCAGGACCTTCAGAATCTCCACGCGCTGCTGCTCGGCGATGGAAAGCTCGCCGACGACGGCGGCGGGATCGATGTCGAAGCCCACTTCCGCCGCCTTCGCCGCCACCTGCGCGGCTGCATCCCGCGGGCGGCGCACGCCCAGAGCATCGCGGCAGGCAAGGACGATGTTCTCGGCGATGGTGAAGCGCTTCACCAGCTTGTAGTGCTGGTGGACCATGCCGATGCCGAGGCCGGCCGCGTCGGCAGGTGCGGTGATTGCGGCCGGCCGGCCATCGACCGAGATGGTGCCTTCGTCCGGGGCATAGAGCCCGCAGGCGATGTTCATCAGGGTTGACTTGCCGGCGCCGTTCTCTCCGAGCAGGGCGTGGACTTCGCCCCAGTCGCAGGCGAACGACGCCTGCCTCAGCGCCGGCCGGCCGTCGAAGGCCTTGCTCGCGCCGACGATTTCCAGGGCATGACTCACCCCGCAGCTCGAATGAGGTGCGGGGGCGCGAAATGCCCCGGTCGGTTTACTCCGCTGGCATGGTGCCGATGGCGCCCTGGACGAAGAAGTTCATCCCCCACAGGCCGTCGTCGGAAAGAACCTCGCCCTCGGGCACCGCAAGCGAGCCGTCCTGACGGTAGAGCGGCCCCTGGAACGGATCGAGCGTGCCGGCGACCATCGCCGCGCGCGCCGCATCGACATCCGCCACCGCGGCTGCCGGTACCCATTCCGCGATTGGATCGACGTCGAAGAGACCGGTATCGATTCCTTCCCACCAACCCCACTCACCAGGCTCCCAGGTGCCGTCGATGATCGCAGAGATCGTCGGGATGAGATAGGCCTCCCACTTGTAGATCATCGAGGTCGCCACCGCATCCGGCGCCTGGTCCGACACGTCGATCTGGAAGCCGACCGACCACTTGCCTTGCTCCTGGAACGCGAGATGGGGCCCCGGCGTACTCATGTTGGAGCCCAGCACGTCGACGCCCTGCTCCAGCAGAGCCTCCGCCGCTTGCGTCTCCTTTACCGGGTCGTACCAGGTGTTGACGAAGACACCGACCATCTCGATTTCGGGGACCACCGACTGCGCGCCACGCAGGAAGGCGTTGAGGTCCCAGTTCACCACGCCCAGCGGATAGCCGCCGATGGAGCCGACTTTCTTTGACTGCGTCAGATGGCCGGCGACGATCCCGGCGAGATACCAGCCCTGATAGCTGCGGGCATAGAAGCTCTCCAGGTTCACCGAATTGTTGGTCTCGCCGGCGCAGTTCACGAAGGCCACGTTGGGGTACTTGGTGGCGGCCTCGAGGAAGGCGTCGCCGTAGCCCCATGAGGTGCCGATGATGATGTTGTGGCCCCGGTTCACGTAGAGGTCGATGGTCCTGAGAATCTCCGAGTTATCCTCGGGTACGTTCTCGGTGTAGGCGATTTCGATGCCCAGCGCCTCTTCGGTCTTGACCCGCGCGTACTCGAGCGCCTCAGACCAGCCGCCGTCATTGACGGTGGCAAGCTGGAGCATCGCGACCTTGGGCTCGCCCTCCAGCTTGAATGCCGCCTGTGCCCCAGTGGCAGCGAGCGCGCCGATCGCGACCGCCGCGACAGCACCTGTAATCCACTTCCACATGATGAAACCCTCCCCTTCGGTTGTCTCGCGTTAGAACCTCACCGAACCTGTCCGTTCCCCGCTGGTTTCAGCGAAGAACCGTCTCCGTCTTGACGCGCCTGCCGGAGCGCGGCCGTGGCATCGAGGTCCGGCGCGAAGGTGCCGGGATCGACCGCCACGCCGTAAAGCGCGCGGGCATCCTCAATGGTGATCAGGCCGTTCAGGCAATCGTCGGCGACCAGGGCCGGATCGCGCTCGGTGGGTGCGCCGTAGCCGCCCCCGCCTGCCGTCCGGTGGCGGACCAGCGCGCCTTCGGCCACCTTAACCCCGCTCGCGCGGACGTAACGCTCTTCCGACGCCGTGCCGGGCTCCACCAGCAGCTCGCTGCCCCGCCCCTCCAGCCCGCCGAACAGCCCGTAGGGCCTGAAGGTCTCGCGGTCCAGCGCGATGGCGAGCTCGGCCTCGCCCATCATCCGGTAGTCGATCTCGGTGCCGAAGCCGCCGCGATGCCGGCCGGCGCCGGCGGAGCCTTCCTGCAGGGCGAACTTCTCGCAGAGCAGGATCGGCGTGGTGGTCTCCATCACCTCCACCGGAATGTTGTAGGCATCGCCGCTGCCGAGCGAGACGGTGGCGCTGTTGCCGTCCGCGTGATGGCGCCCGCCCCAGCCGCCGGAATAGCACTCGAAGTGCACGAACTCGCCGTCGGTCCCAGGGTCATTGCCGCCGAGGGTCATACAGCTGAAGCAGCCGAAGGTGCCGCCGATGACCTCTTCGGGAACGACGTCTGCCAGCGCCTGAAAGATCAGCTCGATCAGTCGCGTCCCCATGTTGCCCATGCCGGTCGTCACGGGCGCCGGGTATTCCGGATTGAAGACGCAGCCGGCCGGCGCCGACACATGAATCGGCCGGTACGACCCCTCGTTGCCGCCGAGCGCGGTGTCGGTGAAGAACATCATTGCCTGGCGTGTCATCGAGACGGTCACGACCCAGTGGGCGTTCCCTGCCGAGCCTTCTCGCTGGGCGCCGCTGCCGCTGTAGTCGATATGGATGTCGCTGCCGTCGACCGTGACGGTGACCGCGATGGGAATGGGCTCGTCGGAGACGCCGTCCCCATCGGCGAAGCCGGATGCCTTGTAGACGCCGTCGGGGATCCGCTCGATGGCCGCGCGGACGACACGCTCGCCATGGTCCAGCAGCGCATCCGCCGTCCGGGTCAGCGCATCGGCGCCATTCTTCTCCAGCCACTCGTGGGTCCTGACCTCTGCGGTCTTCAGCGCTGCGATCTGGGCCGAGAAGTCGCCGCGGGAGAGTGTCGGCGTGCGCAGGTTGGCCATCAGGATCTCGATGACCTCCTCGTTCATCCTGCCGCCCCGCGCGAGCTGCAGCGCTGGAAGGCAGAGGCCCTCCTGATAGGTGTTGCGGGCATCCGCCGACCAGCTGCCCGGGTCCTTGCCGCCGATGTCCAGGTGATGCGCCTTGTTCGCCGCCAGCATCACCAGCTCGCCCTGCCAGAAGATCGGCATGACGACGTTGATGTCGTTCTTGTGCGTTCCCCCGGCCGTGTAGGGATCGTTGGAGAGGAAGATGTCGCCTTCCCTCATCTCGGCGAGGGGGAACTTCTCGATCACCGCGTCGACCACGAAGTTCATGCTGCCGTTGAAGATCGGGATGCCCTCGGCCTGAGCCAGAAGCCGGCCGCGGCTGTCGAAGAGGACGCAGCTGTAGTCGTTGATCTCGCGCAGGATCGTCGAATAGGAGGTCCTGTTCAGCGTGATCGACATCTCGCTGATGATCGAGTGCAGGCCGGCGCGGACGACCTCGAGCGTGACCGGATCGACCGTCTCTTCCTGCGCCCGTTCAACGAGATGCGCTGCCTTGGCCATGGTGCTCCCTAGTTCCGTCCGCCACGCGGCCTCACGCCGCGACCTCGATCGAGAGATTGCGAAACCGATCGACCGCAGCGCTCTGGCCCGGCATGACGACGATCGTCGAGCGCGGATCCTCGATGACGCACGGGCCGGCGACCGCATCGTCGGCGCGCAGTGCCGTTACATCGTAGATGTCCGTCTCGACGAACGCACCGTCGAAGAACACCGGGCGGCGCGCCTTCGGCGCTAGCGGGCGGTGAGAAGCTCGACGTGTATCAATCTGCGGTAGCTGCGGGCGCTCGAACGCGCCGATCGCGAAGACCCGCGCATTGACCATCTCGACCTCGAACTCCGGATTGGCGAAGCCATAGGTGTGCTCGTGCAGCCGGTCGAAGTCGGAGCGGATGCGCTCGCCGTCAAGGTCGTCGATATCGACGTAGACGCGGAGGTAATAGTCCTGCCCGACGTAGCGCAGGTCGAGCGCGTCGTCGAAGTGCATCGCAGCTTCGTCCACGCCGTCCGCCGTTAGCCGCTCTGCGCCGAGCGCTCGAAGATGATGCAGGGTGCGCCGGATTTCGCCCCACTCGACGTCGCCGAACGACTGGACCGAAGACTGTGCAAAGTCGTGCCGGAGGTCGGTGGCGAGCATCCCGATGGCCGAGACGGCGCCGGGATTGCTCGGCACGACGAGCCGCTGCACGTCGCCGATGCGAAGCAGCTCGCCGGCCACCATGCCGCCTGCGCCGCCGAACGCCATGAGTGCGAACCGGCGTATATCGAAGCCCCGCGCGATGAGGATCGAGCGGATTGCCTTGTTCATGTTGGCGGTAACCACCCTGAGGATGCCTTCGGCGGCTTCGGCGACGTCCATCCCAAGGGGCTTGGCGATCCGCTTGCGGATGGCCCGCTCGGCAGCGGCGCGATCCAGCACCATCTCGCCTGCGAGGAAGTAATCCGGGTTCAGCCGATTGAGCGCGACGCAAGCGTCGGAGACGGTGGGCTCCACCCCGCCGAGACCGTAGCAGGCGGGTCCCGGCCGGGCGCCCGCGCTCCGCGGCCCCACGCGGAGCGCCCCTCCGGCATCGACCCAGGCGATGCTGCCGCCGCCGGCGCCAATTGCAAGAATCTCGATAGTCGGCGCCATGATCGGCCAGCCTTCGACCGCGCTTTGGTCAACCGTTCGCGCCAGACCGTCCGATATGACGCCCATGTCGCTGCTGGTGCCGCCGATGTCGATGGTCGCCACGTCACGCAGGCCCATGCGGCTCGCGATGAACTGCGCGCCAACGACGCCGCCGGCCGGACCCGACATTACGGTGCGAACCGGTAGCGACCGGGCGGTGCGGCTCGTGATGACGCCGCCGTTGGACTGCATCACGAAGAGCTCCCGCCCCAGGCCCCGGTCGCTCAACGCTTGCGAGAGACCGTCCAGATAGGCCGAGATGATCGGGATCGTGGTGGCGTTGATCGCGACCGTCGACGTGCGCTCGAATTCCCTGAGCTCGCTCGCGACATCGGACGAGATCGTGACATGTGCGTCCGGGTGCTCCTCCAGGATGATCGCGCGGGCGCGCCGTTCATGCTCCGGGTTGGCGTAGGCGTGGAGGAAGCAGAGCGCGACGGAGCGGATGCCGAGCGCCTTGATCCGGCGCGCCACCGCGCGGATCCCCTCCTCGTCCAGCGCACACAGCACCTCGCCGGTGTGACGGACGCGCTCGGCGACCTCGAAGCGCAGATGGCGCGGGATGATCGGCTTCGGCTTCACCCACTTGAGGTCGTACATGCGGGGGTTGTTGGTGCGCATGATCTCCAGCACGTCCCGAAACCCTGCCGTGGTCACCAGCGCAGCCTGCGGCAGCTTCCGCTCCAGCAGCGCGTTGAGCACGACCGTCGCGCCATGCACGAAGTAGTCGACATCGGCGAGCGCGATGTTCCTTCCCCTCGCCGTCCCGGCATCCGACAAGATTCTCTCGACGCCGCTCAGAACGCCTTCCTTGAAATCGCCGGGTGTCGACAATGTCTTCGCGACATGCACACCCCCGCCGGGGTCCAGCAGCACCAAGTCGGTGAAGGTGCCGCCGATGTCCGCGGCAAGCCTGGCAGTCATCGCACCGCTCGCTGCATCGGGCCGACGGCCCTCTCTACATGGGACGCCAAATCTCTTCGAGGCTCCCGTTGTCCTGCACCAAGAGGACGCCGCGCGGGAAGGTGTTGAGGTTCTCGATGCCGTCGGCGGTGATGCGGC
>JAPPKP010000215.1 GCA_028819955.1 Rhodospirillaceae bacterium
AGATCGACCTCACGCCGATGCCGTTCATCGTCGTCGTCGTGGACGAGATGGCCGACCTCATGCTCGTCGCCGGCAAGGAGATCGAGGGTGCGGTCCAGAGGCTGGCGCAGATGGCGCGCGCCGCCGGCATCCACCTGATCATGGCGACGCAGCGGCCCTCGGTCGACGTCATCACCGGCACGATCAAGGCCAACTTCCCGACGCGGATCAGCTTCCAGGTCACGTCCAAGATCGACAGCCGCACCATCCTCGGCGAAGCGGGCGCCGAGCAACTGCTGGGCCAGGGCGACATGCTCTATCTCGGTGCCGGCGGGCGCGTCGCGCGGGTGCACGGGCCCTTCGTGAGCGATGCCGAGGTCGAGCGCGTCACCGACTTCCTGCGTGCCAACGGGCGTCCCGACTACATCGAGGGGATCACCGAGGAGCCCGAAGCGAGCGCCGCCGGGATCGACGAGAGCGGCGAGGAGGACCCGCTTTACGACCGGGCCGTCGAGCTGGTCGCGGCCGAGCGCAAGGCCTCCACCAGCTTCGTGCAACGCCATCTCCAGATCGGCTACAACCGCGCCGCCCGAATCATCGAGCGGATGGAGAGCGAAGGCGTCATCAGCCAGGCCAACCATGTCGGCAAGCGCGAGGTGCTGGTCTCCGACCATTCAGCCGGCTGAGTCTCAACGACACGTGATTGTTTGTGCGGCCCGCGCACCCTACATTCCACACCATGCCGATGTCGATCCGCGCCGCCGCTCTCCTCTACCTCGCCCCGGTGCTTGCCGCCTGGCTCATCGCTGCCCAGTCGCCGCACGCGCAGGCTTCGGATTCTCTCGTACTCGATAAGGCAGAGCGGAAAACCCTTGCCGCCGTCGAACGCTACCTCAACGGGATTCAGACGTTGAAGGCTGAGTTCACGCAGGTCGGGCCCGACGGCGAGCCCGCCGAAGGGGTCATCTACATGCGCCGGCCGGGCCTGCTGCGTGTGGAATACAAGCCGCCGGTGCCCGTTATTATCGTGGGCGACGGCTTCCTGATTCACTATCACGACAAGGAGCTCGGCCAGATCGACGACTGGTTCATCTACGACACGCCGCTCGGTGCGCTCACGAAGGAAGACATGCGCTTCGGCGACGACGTCGATGTCACGGGATTCGTGGAGCGCGACGGGCGCATCGCAGTCAGGGTGGTGCAGGAGGACGACCCGACCGGCGGGAGCCTGACCCTTTACCTGGACGCCGACCCGATGCGCCTCACCCATTGGCGAATAACCGACGCCCAGGGGCACGCCACCACAGTCACCCTGCACAAGCTAAGGACCAATATGAGGCTGTCGCGCAGGCTCTTCGTCTTCGACGACCCGCGCAAGAAGCAGACCGGTCGATAATAGGCGGTCGCCCCGTGGCGGCCCCGCCGCCGGAGGAGAGGCTCGATGCGGCGGTCGCTGCCGATGGGTGACTGGGCCTGGCATCGGCGAGTCTGGCGCTTGGCCTGGCCGATGGTCGTTTCCAACCTGTCGATCCCGCTGCTCGGCGCGGTCGATACGGCGGTGATCGGGCATCTGCCTGAGCCGCACTTCCTCGGTGCGGTCGCGGTCGGCGCGCTGATCTTCAACACCCTCTATTTCGGCTGCAACTTCCTGCGCATGGGCACCACCGGGCTCACTGCCCAGGCCTTCGGTGCCCGCGACCGTGACGAGACGCGCGCCACGCTCGCCCGTGCGCTCCTCATCGCCCTCGTTCTCGCGATCGTGCTTCTGGCAGCGCAGGGGCCGATCGGCTGGCTCGCCTTCTATCTGGTTGAGCCGAGCGAGGCGGTCGCCGGCGAGGGCGCACGCTACTACTTCATCCGCATCTGGGGGGCGCCGGCCACGCTCGCCAATATCGCCCTCGTTGGCTGGTTCATCGGGATGCAAAACACCCGCGCGGCGTTGGCGCTGTTGCTCACGGTGAACGGCATCAACATTGTGCTGGACCTGGTGCTGGTGCTGGTCTACGAGCTCGGAGTCCCCGGCGTCGCCTGGGCCACGGTGGCCGCCGACTATTCCGGGCTGATTCTGGGCCTCGCCGTCACCGCCCGCCTCGCCGGGCGCCACGGCGGCCGCTGGCGCGCCCGCCTCGTGCTCGATGCCGCCGCCATGCGGCGCTTCCTGGGCATCAACCGCGACATCTTCCTGCGCACGCTCTTCGTCATCACGGCGTTCGCGCTGTTCACGACCCTCAGTGCGCGCCAGGGCGACGTGGTGCTCGCGGCGAACGCGGTGCTGCTCAACTTCGTGGTCTTTCTCAATTTCGGGTTCGACGGCTTCGCCTTCGCCGCCGAGGCGCTCACCGGGCGTGCGCTCGGCGCCAAGCGGCGCGACGACATGAGCCGCGCCATCCGCACATGCTTCCTGTGGTGCTTCGCGCTCGCCCTGTTCACGGTCGCCGTGTACGGCCTCGCCGGTGCGCCGATCATCCGCGTGCTCACGGATATCGAGGACGTGCGCGCCGTGGCTTACGACTTCCTGCCCTGGCTGATCGCGCTGCCGCTGGTGGCGGTCTGGGGCATTTTCCTGGACGGTGTGTTCACCGGCACCACGCGCACCGCCGACATGCGGAACACGATGATGCTGGCCTTCGCCGTCTTCACACCCTGCGCCTGGCTGCTGCGCGAGCCCATGGGCAATCACGGCCTCTGGCTCGCGATGACACTGCTCTACGTAGTGCGGGGCGCGGGGCTCGGGGCCATCTACATGGGACTCCAGCGGCGGGGCGGATTCTTGCCCACGGATACGCCCCGTGATAGCTGAGCCGGCATGACCGCGCCGCCGGTTCCTCTGATTGGCCTTCCCGCCTGCGTGCGGGACATCGGCATCCACCCCTTCCACGTCGTCGGCGACAAGTACATGCGAGCGGTGGTCGACGCCGCCGGCGGGCTACCCGTAGCGGTGCCTGCGCTCGGCGGGGCGCTGGATCAGGACGCGGTGCTGGACCGCTGTGACGGCCTGCTCTTCACCGGAAGCCCGTCGAACGTGGAGCCCGCCCACTACGACGGGCCGCCGAGCACCGATGGCACGCTCCACGACCCGGAGCGCGACGCGACGACGCTGCCCTTGATCCGGCGCGCGATCGACGCGGGAATTCCCATTCTCTGCATTTGCCGCGGCTTTCAGGAGCTCAACGTCGCCCTCGGCGGCAGTCTCCACCAGGAGGTTCACCGGGTACCGGGGCGTATCGACCACCGCTCCGACGACGACCAGCCCCGCGACGTGCAGTACGGGCCGGCCCACGAGGTGACGCTCACAGCCGACGGGCTGCTGGCCTCCCTCTGGCCCACGCTGGAGGTCACGGTCAATTCGCTGCACGCCCAGGGGATCGACAATGCTGCGCCCCGGCTCGCCATCGAGGCGGTCGCGGCGGACGGCCAGATCGAAGCCGTACGCGTCGCCGACGCGCCGGCGTTCGCTCTCGGCGTGCAATGGCACCCCGAGTGGAAGGTGACGGAGGACGCGTTCTCGATGGCGATCTTCGGCGCGTTCGGCGAGGCGACGCGGGCTCGGGCCGCTGCGCGGGCGCGCCGCATGAGCGGCGGGCCGCGGTTGCGGCCTGTCGCGCGACCGTCAATGACGGACGCGCTCTAGTGAATCTCCTTCGCCTCGCGCAGAACCCGCTCCATCACGTCCGCCGAGAAGCCCGGCTCCTTGCACGCGGCCAGGATCGGCGCCTCCCGGCGCATGCAGAGCTCGGCCGCAGCCGGCACGTCGCGCGCCGCTTCGTGCGGGATGATGACTGCGCCGTGGCGGTCCGCGTGTACCAGGTCGCCCGAGTGCGTCAGCATGCCGCTCACGTCCACCGGCTCACCGTGGCTCACCAGGTGGACCCAGGCGTGGGAGGGGACCACCGTGCCCGAAATGAGCTGGAAGCCGTCGGCGATCATGTCGAGATCGCGCACCGCGCCGTTGGTCACGACCCCGAGGCAGCCCAAGGCCTGATGCACGGCGGAATGCACTTCCCCCCACCAGGAGGCCGCGCCCGGTCGGGAATCCACGTCCTGGATGACCATGATGGACGGCCCGTGGCCCTCCTCCACATAGCGGTAGTAGGCGACGCGGTCGGCGGCCATCGCGTCGCCGTCCTTCGCGGGCTTTTCCATCGAGCGGATCGTTGCGGTCCGCGCGTAGCCCACCATCGGCTGAAGCTCCGGGAAGGAGCAGATCAGCGTCTCTGTCGTGAAGCCGAGGGCGCGGCGCTCGGGGCAGACGATCTCGAGCGCGTTGCAGATCGTGGGCGTGTCGTAGGCGCGCAGTGCCGCCAATTCGGCCTCGTTGAGGGGTGTCTCGGTCACCGGGGGTCCTCCCTGTTTATGGCGACGGATAATCGCCGATGGAGGGCGGAAGGCGCAAACCCTGCGGTGCCAGCGGTGCCGCCGCCCGCCGCCTGACATGCCGATCGCCCTCTACACACCCGCCGGGAGTCCCGATCCGAGCGCGCCGTGGGGCGGGTCGAGGCTGATGAACCTGATGGCACGAGCGTTGGACGCTGCCGGTCATCGGGCCATCGCGCCCACCGACCTTCGAAGCGACGGGATCGTCGGGGACAGCCGCCGTCAGACGGCGCTCGAGCGAAAGGCCGCGGCGCGCGCGCGGCGCCTGGTCACCGTTTACCGAGACTTGCCGGCCGTCGCCCGGCCCGAGGCGTGGCTTACCTGCGACCTGCGCCACACGGCGCCTGACCTGATCGGACCTGCGGTGGCCGAGGTGCTCGGCATTCCCTACTTGCTGGCGGGTGCGTCCTGCGCTCGCGCGGAGGCGGGCGGAGTCCACGCAAGCTGGCTCTCGTACACCGCGCGTGCCATCGCGCGGGCGCGGGCGGTGCTCTCGTTCACCGCCGAGGAAGAAGAGAGCATCAGGCCGCTGGTTCCGAACACTGCGCGGCTCTACCGGCTGGCCCCCTTCCTCGATCTCGCGCCTTTCCGGGCGATCGACCGCGGTGCGGCTCGGCTCGCGCTCGCGAACGAGTTGCCACTCGAACCCACGCGCCCATGGCTGCTTGCGGTTGCTCCCATGCAGACCGGCGCAGCGTTGGCTTCCTGGCGCCTGCTGGGGCGTTCGCTCAACCTCATCGCCGATCCGCCGTGGCAACTGGTTGTCGTCGGCGAGGGAGAGGCACGGTGGCTGGTGGAGGAGGCGTTGGCGCCGCTTGGAGCGGGCGTGGCGATCTTCGCCGGCGCCCGCGCGGAGGACGCGCTGCCGGCGGCGTACGCAGCCTGCGACCTCTTCGTCTGGCCTGCGTACCAAGAGCCCCTCGGCATGGCCATGTTGGAGGCGCAGGCGGCGGGCCTTGCGGTCGTGGCGCAGGACTGGCCAGGCGCCGCCGCCGTGGTCGCGGGAGGCGAGACCGGGTTGCTCACGCCACGCCACGACGACGTGGCCTTCGCCGGCGCGGTGGTCGAACTCTCAACCGACGCCGAGAGGCGCCGGGCCATGGGCGCGGCGGCAGCGGCACGGGTGCAGGAACAGCACGGGATCGAGAGCGCCGCCGCGACGCTGCAAGGGGCCCTCGACGCCGCGCTCACTGACGACTGACCCGCCGCGTTGGGTCGGCCACTCGGCTTGGTCTACCAACCATCCATGCACTAGGATTCAAACCGGATCGGTTGCCGGGCGCGGGTCAACGACTTCACCGGACAAGGTCGTACTGATCGAACGAACACCGCTCCTCGACCGCATTCAGGATCGCAGACGTCTACACGCCGATCGAAGAGCTGATCTGACCCGCCTCCCCGTGGCTTTCCTCTCCCGAAGGCAGAGGGGAGACCGATTCAGGATTCCGCGGCCAGAGCCGCCCCCATGCCTATTGCTGATAGCCGTGCTTGGTTTTCGCGGGCACCGGATTCCAGTAGTGTGCCGGGCAGCCGACACGAGCCGGCCGCGGACCGCATCTGACGCCTGCCTTCAGTGCCGGTCAGGGACTTGCGCTTCGCAAACCGAACAGAGGGAGGTCGCATCCCATGTACAAGTTCGCTCTCGCATTTCTGGCCGCCGCCACCATGGCTTTGGCGGGGACTGCCAGCGCCCAGGAGGACATGCCGTTCGCGCTCGACTGGAAGTTCGAAGGTCCCTCCTCGCCTTACTTTGCGGCCATCGACAACGGCCACTTCGAAGCCGCCGGTCTCAACGTCGAAGTCTCGGCCGGCCAGGGCTCTCTGGATGCCATCCCCAAGGTGGCCACCGGCGCCTTCCCGGTCGGCTTCGCGGACATCAACTCCCTGGTCAAGTTCCTGGACCAGAATCCGGGCGCACCGGTCACCGCGGTCATGATGGTCTATGACAAGCCGCCGTTCGCCGTCGTCGGCCGCATGAGCCTCGGCGTCAGCGTGCCGAGGGATCTCGAGGGGCGGGTGCTCGGAGCGCCGCCGCCGGATGGTGCCTGGGCGCAGTTCCCGGCCTTTGCCACCGCCAACGACCTCGATATGGACAAGATCACCGTCGAGCCCGTCGGCTTCCCGACCCGCGAGCCGATGCTCGCAGAAGGCAACGTGGATGCCGTTACAGGCTATTCCTTCTCATCCTTCCTGAATCTCGTGCGCCTCGGCGTGCCGGAGGACGACATTTCGACCATCCTGATGGCGGATTACGGTCTAGCACTCTACGGCAACGCGATCATCGTGAACACCGACTATGCGGCCGCCAACGCCGCCAACGTCACGGGTTTCATCACCGCCGTGGCGAAGGGGTGGAAGGATGCCATCGCCGATCCGGCGAAGGCCGTCGAGTCGCTGGTGAAGCGGAACCCCGCCGCCGATGCGGCGCTTGAAACCCGTCGGCTTCAGCTTTCCATCGATGCCAACGTGCTTACCGACTACACCAGCGCCAACGGCATCGGCGGCATCGATTCTGCACGCATGGACAAGGCGCTGATGCAGATCGCGGAGACCTACGAGTTTCAGAACGAGCCGGACGCTTCGCTCTATTTCACGGATGCCTATCTGCCTGCGGCCGAAATGAGGATGCTCCAGTAGCCTGACCGCGGCAGAGCGTGTTGCATTCGCCGGCCGGGGAGGCGGAGTCTGTGGGAACAACCTCTCCGGCCGGCAGCCAGACGCAGGAGCCGGAGGAGCGTCGGCCCGCAAGCGGGCAACATCCCGCGGATGCCCTGATCGACATCAGAGACGTCAAGCTTACCTACGAGACGAAGGACGGAAGGCTGCCCGTCCTCGACGGCGTCGACATGCGGGTTCCCGAGGGCGGCTTCGTGGCCGTGGTCGGCCCATCCGGTTGCGGCAAGTCGACGCTGACGCGCCTGATCGCCGGCCTGCTGGAGCCGAATGCGGGCGAAGTCTGGCTGCACGGGGAGCGGGTGACGGGCCCGAAATCCTCGGTCGGGATGGCGTTCCAGAACCCGGTCCTGCTGGAATGGCGTTCCGTGCTGCGGAACGTGACGCTGCCCCTCGAGCTCGTGGCCCCGCGCATGCCGAAGCGGGAGAAGGAGGAGCGCGCGCTGCAGCTTCTAACCCTCGTCGGCCTCGAGGGATTCGAGCGCAAGCGGCCGAGCGAGCTTTCGGGCGGCATGCGCCAGCGCGCCTCGCTGTGCCGTTCGATCGTGCACAAGCCCGAAGTGCTGATTCTCGACGAGCCTTTCGGGGCGCTGGATGCGTTCACGCGCGAAGACCTCTGGCAGACGATGCAGAAGGTGAAGTCGGAGGAGCCGTTCACCGGCGTCATGATCACGCACGATCTGCGGGAATCGATCTTTCTGGCGGATCAGGTGATCGTGCTTTCGGGCCGACCGGCTTACACGCAATACACGATGGAGGTCCCGTGGAAGGGCGAACGGGATCTCGACCTCCTCTACACGGCGGAGGGGGCAGAGATGCTGGGGGAGCTTCGGGACCAGATACAGATCGCGCAGGGCAGGTCCCCACAGGAGGCGGACGCATGAACTGGCGCTTGTTTGCGCCGGTAATCGCGATCGTCGTGTTCGCCCTCCTCTGGGAGGCGGTGGTGTGGGTGAACGACTGGCCGAACTACAAGATGGCCTCGCCCTCGGATCTCGGACCCGCCTTCTGGAAGTTCCGCTGGCTGTTCCTCGAATACGGATGGGACACGCTCTGGCGAACCGTGGCGGGGCTCCTGCTCTCCGTGCTCGTCGGCCTGCTTCTCGGCATGATCATGGGGCTGAACCGGACCATGCGGGATGCGCTCTACCCGCTGCT
>JAPPKP010000325.1 GCA_028819955.1 Rhodospirillaceae bacterium
CCTGGAAGGGCAAGAAGCAGGTTCTCGCGGTCGGCAATGAGGCCAAGCAGATGCTTGGCCGGACGCCAGGAAACATCGAGGCGATCCGCCCGCTTCGAGACGGCGTCATCGCCGACTTCGAAGTGGCGGAGGACATGATCAAGCACTTCATCCGAAAGGTGCACAACCGACGCAGCTTCGCGAGCCCACAGGTCATCATCTGCGTGCCGTCGAGCTCGACCGCCGTCGAGCGCCGTGCCATCCAGGAATCGGCAGAGAGTGCGGGTGCCCGGCGCGTGTTCCTGATCGAGGAGCCGATGGCCGCCGCGATCGGCGCGAACCTGCCGGTGACGGAGCCGACCGGCTCGATGGTGGTCGATGTCGGCGGGGGAACCACCGAGGTCGCCGTGCTTTCGCTCGGCGGTATCGTCTACTCGCGCTCGGTGCGCGTCGGCGGCGACAAGATGGACGAGAGCATCATCGCCTACGTGCGCCGCACCCATAACCTGCTGCTCGGCGAGGCGAGCGCCGAGCGGATCAAGAAGGACCTGGGCTCGGCGTGCCCGCCCGAGGATGGCGACGGCGAGACGCTCAACATCAAGGGGCGCGATTTGATGAACGGCGTGCCCAAGGAAATCGTCATCTCCAAGAGGCAGATTTCCGAGAGCCTGGCCGAGCCGGTGGGTGCCATCATCGACGCGGTCAAAGTCGGGCTGGAGAATACGGCGCCGGAACTCGCTGCCGACATCGTCGACAAGGGCATCGTGCTGACAGGCGGCGGGGCGCTGCTCGGCAACCTCGATTACGTGCTGCGCCACGCGACCGGACTGCCGGTTTCGATCGCCGATCAGGCCCTGCGCTGTGTCGCTCTCGGCACCGGCCGATGTTTGGAAGAAATGAAGGCCTTGAAGCACGCCCTTCACGAGACATATTAGGTTTCCCGCTACGCGGGCCCGATTCGGAGCACACCGCGTAAGGAGGTCTGAGTGAGGGTTGGCCGGGGGCGCAATCTCGTCCTGGCCGTATCGGGCAGGGTCTTCGCCCAGCGCTTCGGCTACGCAATGCTGGCCTGCGCAGCGATCACCCTGATGATCCTGAGCCAGGCGGAACCGCGCGTGGTGGAGACGCTGCGGGTCGGCGTGATCGACGCCGTGAGTCCGATATTCGGCTTCTTCTCGCAGCCGGCTGCTACCATTGCCGGCGGGCTCGACGAGCTGGACGGCATCATGACCGTTCACGAGCGCAACGAGCAGCTGGCGCACGACAACGCCCAGCTCCGCAAGTGGCAGGCGGTGGCGGAGCAGTTGGGCTACGAGAACGACGAGTTTCGCCGGCTCCTCAAGGTCGTGCCCGACCAGCGAGCGAGCTTCGTGACGGCCCGCGTGATCGCCGATTCGGGTGGACCCTTCATCCACATGGTCCTGGTTAATGCCGGCAAATCCCACGGCGTGCGCAAGGGCCAGGCGGTGGTCAACCACGACGGGCTGGTCGGCCGTGTGCTGGAGACCGGCCGGCATACGGCGCGCATCCTCTTGCTCACGGACCTGAACTCGCGGATTCCCGTGGTCCTTGAGGAGAGCCGGGACCGAACCATTCTGCGCGGCGACAACAGCCCAAATCCTTACCTGGCCTTCCTAGCGACCGACGCCAGGATCAAGCCCGGAGACCGCGTCGTGACCTCGGGCGAGGGCGGGATGTTTCCGCCGGCGCTCGCTGTCGGTATCGTGTCTGCGGTCGACAAGGACCGTGCCACTGTGCAGCCCTTCGTGGTCTGGGAGCGTCTCGATTTCGTCACCATCCTCGACTATGTGGTGCCGGGGGTCTTCCCCGAGACCCGCCGTGCCGAGCGCGCCGGGAGCCTCCAGTGATGGGCGAATGGCTGCAATGGGCCGACCGCTCGCTGCGCGGCGCGATCCCCGTGACCGTTACCGTGATCCTCGTCTTCGCGGCGTCGCTCCCCTGGCGATTGCCGGCGTTCGTCGAAGTCACGCCGGCCTTCGCGGTAATGGCGGTCTTCTACTGGACCATCTACCGGCCGGAGCGCTTCCCTTATGCGGCGACCTTCGGCGTCGGTGTGCTTCAGGATCTCCTCGCCGGCACGCCTCTCGGCATGACGGCGCTCGCGCTTCTCATCGTTCAGGGCGTCGTCGCGTCGCAACGCACCTTCTTCCGGGGCAAGCCGTTCCTCGTCATATGGTGGGGCTTCTCCCTGGTCATGCCGGCGGTCGGGCTGCTCAGCTGGATCATCAGCTCGGCATGCCTGGGCGCGCTCGTGCCACCGTTGCCCGTCGTCGTGCAGGTCTCGCTTACGGTGCTTCTCTTCCCGGTGTTCGTGCTGTTGTTCCGTCCTCTCGGCGTGCTCGCCGCCGCGAGGCCCGAGTAAGATGCGGGGCGAGACCGGACGCGCCAATCTCTTCACGCGCCGCGCGATCATCGTGGGCGGCGCGCAGGCGCTGCTGACGGCCGGCCTCGCCGGGCGCCTCTATCAGCTTCAGGTCGTGGAGTCCGAGCGCTATCAGGTGCTCGCCGACGAGAACCGCATCAATATGCAGCTTCTGCCGCCGGCGCGGGGCCGCATCTTCGACCGCTTCGGCCAGGTGCTTGCGGAGAACCGGCTGAACTATCGGCTGGTTGTCGTCCCCGAGGCGGCGCTGAATCTCGACAGGGCGCTGGACGAAATCGCGGCGCTGGTGCCGATCGAAGACCACGACCGCGAGCGGGTCCTGCGCGAAGCCAGGCGCAAGCAGAGATTCGTCCCCATCACGATCCGCGAGAACCTGACGTGGGACGAGGTCTCGCAGATCGAGGTCAACGCGCCCGACTTGCCCGGCGTGATGATTGACGTGGGCAGCCGCCGCCTCTACGCCTTCGGCCGCGATACGGTCCATATCGTGGGTTATGTGGGCGCCGTCAACGAATCGGATTTGGAGCAGACGGACGATCCACTGCTCACGCTGCCCGACTTCCGCATCGGCAAGAACGGCGCCGAGAAGGTGTTGGAGAGCTCGCTGCGGGGCGAGGCCGGCTCCCGGCAGGTCGAGGTAAACGCCTACGGCCGCGTCATCCGCGAGCTCAGCCGCAGGACCGGCCGGCCGGGCGACGACCACATGCTGACCATCGACCTCGGGCTTCAGCAATACGTCGCGGCCCGCTTCGGCGAAGAGAGCGGATCGGCCGTGGTCCTCGACGTCCATTCGGGCGAGATCCTGGCGCTGGCGTCGATGCCGAGCTACGACCCCAACCTCTTCACTTCCGGCATCAGCCAGCGGCAATGGCGGGAGCTGATCGGCCATCCGCGCTTCCCGCTCAGCAACAAGTCGATCGCCGGCCAATATTCGCCGGGCTCCACGTTCAAGATGATCGTGGCGCTGGCTGCGCTCGAAAGTGGCGAAGTGAGCCCTTACCAGCGTTTCTATTGCGACGGTTCCATAAAGCTCGGGAAGCGCCGGTTTCGCTGCTGGCGGCGCTACGGTCACGGGCACGTCGCCATGGTGCAGGGCCTCATGGAATCGTGCGATGTCTACTTCTACGAGGTGGCAAAGCGCGTCGGCATAGACCGGATCGCGGCGATGTCGGAGCGCTTCGGCTTCGGCAGGAAGCTCGACATCGAACTGCCGGGAGAGAAGTCAGGCCTGGTGCCGACGCGCGAGTGGAAGCTTGCCAGGATTGGCGAGCCCTGGCAGGGCGGCGAGACGCTGATTGTGGGTATCGGCCAGGGCTATCTCCTTACGACGCCGCTTCAGCTTGCGGTGATGGTCGCGCGTATCGCCAACGGCGGCATCGCGGTGGAGCCTCGGCTCCTGGCGGAAGTCATCCGGGACGGACAGCCGGTGCCGCGGGAGAGCGAGACGTTCGACCCAATGGGGCTTTCGCCTGCCCATTTGGACATCGTCCGCAAGGGCATGAATTTTGTCGTGAACGAGCCCAAGGGCACCGCCTATCTCGCGCGCATCGAAGAGCCCGCGTTGGCCATGGCCGGCAAGACCGGGAGCGTGCAGGTGCGGCGGATCTCCGAACGCGAGCACCGCGCCGGGGTGATAAAGAACGAAGACCGGCCGTGGAAGGAGCGCGACCACGCGCTCTTCGTCGCCTACGCGCCGTTGGAGCGGCCTCGCTACGGGGTCGCCGTCGTGGTGGAGCACGGGGGCAGCGGTGGCACCGTGGCGGCGCCCATCGCGCGCGATATCCTGCGCGAGGTGCAGCGTCGTGACCCCTCGGCCCGTGTCCGCAACTTCGAGCCGGTGACCCGGCCGCACGAGACCGCCTGATGGCCCAGCTGGATATCGGCAGTCGTCAGGGCTTTCGCATAGCCGAACGGCTGCTCAAGCTCGACTGGTTCCTGATCGTGCTCGTCTGCACCATCGGAGCGGTCGGCATCGGCATGCTGATTTCCGCCTCGGGCGGTTCTACGGAGCCGTGGGCGTCGCGCCAGATGGTGTGGTTTGGCGCGGGGCTCCTGGTGATGATTGCGGTGGCGCTGATCGACATCGGCTTCTGGCTGCGCGCGGCATACACGGTTTACGGCCTGGCGTTCGCCCTGCTGGTGGGCGTGGATCTTCTGGGTGCGGCCGGGAAGGGTGCGCAGCGCTGGATCGACCTCGGCGTCATCCAGCTGCAGCCGTCCGAGTTGATGAAGGTCGCGCTGATCCTGGCGCTCGCGCGCTACTTCCACGGCGTTCCCCTGGACGGGCTTGGGCGTATCCGAACGTACCTGCCGCCACTGATCTTGATCTTCGCACCCGCCGCGCTGATCCTGCGCCAGCCTGATTTGGGGACCGCGCTGCTGCTCGCCATTGGCGGCGGGATCATGCTGTTCCTGGCAGGAATTAAGGCGTGGAAGATCGGTGTGGGCATTGCTCTCGCGCTCGGCTCAGGGCCAATCGCCTGGCAGTTCCTTCACGAGTATCAGAGGGCGCGGATTCTGACGTTTTTCAATCCCGAAGCGGATCCGCTCGGCGCGGGCTATCACATCCTGCAATCGAAGATCGCGCTCGGCTCCGGTGGCCTATTCGGCAAGGGATATCTCCAGGGAACCCAGAGTCACCTCAACTTTCTGCCGGAAAAGCAAACCGATTTCATCTTCACCATGATGGCGGAGGAGCTTGGCTTCTTCGGCGTGGCCGGTGTGCTCCTCTTGTACCTGGGGATTGCCACCTACGGCGTGGTGATCTCGGCCCGCAGCAACAACCACTTCGGCCGCCTGCTGGGCATGGGGATCACGGTCACGTTCTTCTTCCACGTGTTCTTCAACGTCGCGATGGTGATCGGCCTGATTCCCATCGTCGGCCTGCCGCTGCCCCTGATCTCCTATGGCGGAAGCGCCATGCTGAGCCTGATGCTGGGTCTCGGACTCTTGCTGTGCGTCGGCGTGCACCGCGACGTCGTCATCACGCGGCGCCCCGGTTCAGCCGGGTGAGAGACTGGATCGCCCTTTCAAACGATCGTCGCCTCCACCGCGCCCAGCCCCTCGATCCCGTAGACGAAGCGATCGCCCGCTTGCGGAAATTGCGTGGCGAGCGTGCTCCCGGTCATCACGATCATGTCGCGCTTCAGCGTCGTCCTGCGCGAGGCGAGCTGGTTGGCAAGCCAGACGAGGGAGTGCATCGGATTCCCCATGGCAGCGCCCGTGACTGCCGCGGCCGGCGGGGCGTCGTTGACCCTGAGTGAGACCGGCGTGTCGGCGAGATCGAGCGAGTACCAATCGGAGCGGGGCGGCCCCAGAACCACGCCCGCGCACCAGGCGTTGTCCACGAGGATGGAGAGCGCGTCGACGTCGTCGTGGTCCGCGTTGCGGTCCTCGATCAGCTCGAAGGCCGGCATGCAGGCGGCGACACGGGCGCGCGCATCCTCCAGCGTGAACGGCGTGTCCTTGGGTTGGAAATCGCTTCCGATCTCGACCGCAAGCTCGAACTCGAGTCCGAGGTGGGTGTAGTCCGCGAGCGCGATCCGGGCGGGGGAGCGGTGCACGCCGGTCTCGAACACCACGCCGCTGATCGGCTGGTCGCTCCCGTACATCGTCTGGATGGCCTCGGAGGTGAGGCCTACCTTGTAGCCGGCAGGCGCGCCCCGCCCGGCCTCTACAAATTGGCGGTTGAGCAGGCCCTGGACGCGATATCCTTCGTCGAGGGACGCCGGTCGGTCGACGCCCCGCGGGCGGCGGAACGGCCGGCCTTCGACGTTCTCGGCAAAGAGCCTCTCGGCGAGTGCCGCCGCCCGATCGTGACTGTCGGCCACGCTTGGTCTCCCTCAGGCGAAAGGCGCGCAGCGAGCCCGGGGCCCACTGCTCAGGCAGGCGGGACCAGAGTGAGCCAGCGGTGATCGTCGTTGGAGCGGCCGCTCACGATCTCGGCGAAGCGCCGCTGGATGCGCCGCGTGACCGGGCCGATCCCGCCGGGGCCTATGGTAATCCGGTCGACGGAGCGGATCGGCGTGATCTCCGCCGCGGTGCCGGAGAAGAACAACTCGTCGGCGCAATAGAGCAGCTCGCGGGGCATGGGGCACTCGCGCACCGGCACGTCGAGATCGGCGGCGATGGTGAGCACTGCGTTCCGCGTGATGCCGGAGAGGTTGCTCCCGTCGATCGGCGGCGTCAGCAGGGCGCCGTCCATCACCGCGAAGAGGTTCTGGCCGCTGCCCTCGCTGATCTGCCCGTCGTGGGTAAGGGCGATCGCTTCGACGAAGCCGTTGGCCATCGCCTCCAGCTTGATGAGCTGCGCGTTGTTGTAGTGCCCGGTCGCCTTGGCCATGCCGGGGAAGGTATTGGGCGCGGCGCGGCTCCAGGAGGAGACACAGACGTCGACGCCCCGCTCCAGGGCGTCGGCGCCGAGATAGGCGCCCCACTCCCAGGCCGGAATGCAGGTCTCGATCGGGCTGCCGATGCCGTCCATTCCAATGGCACCGTAGCCGCGCATGATCACCGGGCGGATGTAGCAGTGACGAAGCTCGTTGCGCCGTATCAGGGCGAAACAGGCCTCGGTCAGCTCCTCGTCGCTGTAAGCGATCTCCATGCGGTAGATGCGCGCGGAATTGCGCAGCCGCTTCAAATGCTCGGCCAGGCGGAAGACGGCGGGGCCGCCCGCGGTGTCGTAGCAGCGGATGCCCTCGAAGACCGAGGAGCCGAACTGCACGGCGGTGGCCAGGATATGGACTGTGGCGTCCGGCCAGCGGACGAAATCCCCGTCGCGCCAGATCCACTCGGTCTCCTTGAATGTCGTGCTCATCGTCTCTCCGGCAGGCTCGAGTGCGTGCGGGCGGGGATGTTAGTAGAGCAGTGGCCGCGCGGCCATCCTTGTCGCACCCTTTATGGGCGGCCGGTCGCACGGCACCGGTCTCCGTCACCGCCGCGCGAGGCAGAGTAAGCTTTCTTTTCGTTCGGTTCCGGGTGCGTCGCGGATATGGTGGGAGGAGCGGAAACGACTCAGCAGTTGCCGGCGCCGTAAGTCCAGCCGGTCGGAGGTCGACGATGCGCAGATGGTACGTTGTCCAAACGCGGCCCCGTCAGGAGCAGCGCGCCGAAGTCAACCTGGCACGCCAGGGGTATCGGGTGTGGCTGCCGGTGATGGAGCGCTCCCGCCGCCGGGCGAAGCGCATCGAGACCGGGCGCGCACCGCTCTTTCCGCAGTACCTGTTCGTGGAACTCGATATCGGGCGCGAGCCGTGGCGCGCCATCAACGGCACCTTCGGAGTGAAGCGGCTTCTCGCCGACGATACGCATCCTCAGGCGCTGCCTGAAGAATTCGTTGCCGCGCTACGGGAGGCGACGGGGGACGACGGCGTGAGCACACCCGCGCCGCCCGACCTGCAGCCGGGAGATGACGTCACTATCGCCGTCGGTCCATTCGTGGAGTGCGCGGCCGTCGTCCTGCAGCTTGCGCCGCGTGAGCGGGTCGAGGTGCTGCTGGAAGTGCTAGGCGGGCGGGTTCCGGCCCGGCTTCCGAGACGATCGGTCATCGCCGCCGCCTGAACCTCCGGCCGGCACGCCGGGACCGCGAGGCCCGGCTTATCCCTTGCCCCGGTAGATGCCGATGACCGTGTTCAGCATGGCGAGCGCGTCGGCGCGCGGGCGCTGGAAGCTGTTGCGGCCGATGATC
>JAPPKP010000427.1 GCA_028819955.1 Rhodospirillaceae bacterium
GGCGTGACCGCGCACTTCCAGCGCCCGTAACGCGGTCTTGTGCCCTGTGGCCGGGTGCGTGATCAGCGACTTGACCGGCATCGCCTCGATGATGACGAAGTCCTCGGCCAGCTGCTCCCCCGGCGCCACCGGGCGGTCCGGAACGCGGTACGACCTGCCGGTCATCTTCGCCCCGTCGTGGACCCGGTCCCGCAACCAGATGCGCGTGAGCCACTTCTGGGAGCACGACCCGGGCCATCCGGGGAAGACGAGGCGCAGCGGCGCGCCGTTCATGGGGTGCATCGGTTGCCCGTTCTGGCCAAAGGCGACGAGAGAGTTGGGGTCCATGGCCTTGGCGATGGGCACGCCGCGCGAGATCGGAAGCCCGCTCTCCGCGCCGGAGGGGTGGATGTCCGCGCCCTCGTGCGCGGTGTAGACGACAGCGTCTTCCACGCCGGCGGCCTTGAGCACGTCGGCAAGGCGGACGCCGGTCCACTCCGAACAGGCGACGGCGCCGTAGGTCCACTGCGAGCCCGTAGCCTTGGGGTCGAAGAAGGCGCGACCGTTGCCTGCGCACTCCAGAGTGAGCGCGCGGGTAACGACATCGAATCTGCGCTTCAGGTCGTCGATGCCGAGCGTGAGAGGAGTCTCAACCAGGCCGTCGACGGTGAGCGTCCAGGTTGACGCATCCACCGCCTGGGGTGGAATGCCGTTGTTGCGAACGAAGTGCCGCTCGGTCGGCGTGATGGCGTCGTCGAGCAGGTGCGCTGGCGTCTCCGCGTTCAGCGGCCGGTCGTTGAGTACGACCAGACCGTCCTTGCCTTGTATGACCGGCTCGTCGGCGAGCGCGACGGGAATGAAATGCGCGGGAATGGTGCGGTGGAAGGGGATCGTCCCACCGACCAACGCCGCCATGGCGGCAAGCCCGGCACCTTTGAGGAACCCGCGCCTGTCGGGATGGGCGACGCGGCCGAACAGCAGACGGTCGGCCTTATCCGGATCGTCCCGGTAGAGTTCCGACAAGCTCCGGTTGGCAGAGGTCTTGCGCATTGCTCGCGTCGCGTCGAGTGCTGGCGCATACGATAGCCACAGCGAAGGGGTACGAACAGGCGGCCCGCCCACCGCGCGGCACGCCGCCGATCGGATAAACTGCGGGCTGTTTGGCAGGCACAGAGTCCAGGGACACCCACCATGACCGCCGACTACGAGACCATGAAGCTGACACGCGAGGGCCGGCTGCTCCGCATCGAGTTGACGCGGCCGGAACGGCTGAACGCCTTTGCCATGACCGGCACGCGCGAGCTGCTCGACGCGGCCCACAGCATCGCCGCCGCCGAGGATGTGCGCATGGTGTCGATCACGGGAACGGGTCGGGCGTTCTCCACCGGGATCGACCTCAAGGACCTCGCCGCCGGCATGATCGAGCAGAGCTATTTTGACATGTGGGACGAGGCGCTCCGGGCCTTCGAGACGATGGACAAGCTCGTGCTCTGCCTGATCCACGGCTACGCCGTCGGCGGCGGCCTGCAGCTCGCGCTGGCCTGCGACATCCGCGTCTGTACGCCGTCTGCCCAGCTCGGCCTGCCCGCGATCAAGGAGGGACTGATCCCCGGCCTGGGCACCTTCCGCCTGGCGCGCTATGTGGGGCTCGGCCGGGCCAAGTCGCTGATCATCCGCGGCAACATGATCGACGGGACTGAGGCCGAGCGCATCGGGATGGTCGATCACCTGGTTGCCGAGGACACCGCCTTGGACGAGTACGAGGGCTATCTCAGCGAATACGCCGCCACGAACTCCGCCGGGTGCCGGGCGTCGAAGCAGATGCTGCTCGATTGCTTCGATCTCGGCTGGGACGGCTTCTTCCACAAGTACCTGGTGCTGCAGAGCAAGGCCATGGCCGCACCTGACTTCGCAGAAGCCATGGAAGCCTACCGGGAGGGTCGCGACCCGCGCTGGGAGTAAGCGAGCCCCAGCATCAATTGCCGCTTCGGCCTTCCCTCTGAGCGCGCATCTGCTTCGCGAAGAGGCGCGCAGCGGCGAAGGCGCCATAAGTGGCGACGCAGAACGGCACGCAATAGGTCAGCCCAAGCTTGAACCAGTTGATCGGGCCGTCACCGGCTATGTATTCGCCCTGATTGATCATGTTGAGAATGGTGCCGACGACCGCGCCGACGATCAGCGAGTTGCGGATCACGGGCCAGGAGAAGGTCCAGCGCAGCGGCGTCAGGGCGGGATCGTGCATGGCGACTTGGCTCCAGTATCGCTTTGCTGGGGGCCCCGTTCAGCGCCCGTTGGCGGCGTCTTCACACCGGTACTGATGCGCCGGGTGGCAGGCGATGCAGGCGGCTTCGGAGAGGGCGCCCGACTATCAGCAGAGGGCGCAGGGGTGTCAACGCGGGCAACGGCGGCATTGGTCAAAAGATTCACGTGGATAGCGGGGAGCGGGGCGCCCTATAGTCCCCGCATCTCACGCGAACCCGCAGGGCGGCCAGCACCGCACGCCAGACAGTGGGAACGATGATCGACTTTCGGACCCATCCGGACCGGTACCGCCACTGGCGGCTCGCTATCGACGGCGACATCGCCACGCTCACGCTCGACGTGGACGAGAATGGCGGCATCGCCGGCGACTATGCGCTGAAGCTCAACTCCTACGATCTCGGTGTCGATATCGAGCTCGCGGATGCCGTCCAGCGGCTCCGCTTCGAGCATCCGCAGGTGCGCGCGGTGGTGCTGACCTCGGCGAAGGATCGCGTGTTCTCGGCCGGCGCCAATATCCCGATGCTCTCGCGCTCATCGCATATCGACAAGGTCAACTTCTGCAAGTTCACCAACGAGACCCGCAACGCCATCGAGGACGCCTCGACCAACGCGGGCCAGCGCTGGATGACCGTGATCGCCGGTACCGCCGCGGGCGGGGGCTACGAGCTCGCGCTCGCGACGGACCACATCGTGCTGGTCGATGACGGTTCGACCGCCGTGTCGCTGCCCGAGGTGCCGTTGCTCGCGGTGCTGCCTGGCACCGGCGGTCTCACCCGCGTGGTCGACAAGCGATGCGTGCGCCGCGACCGCGCCGATTACTTCTGCACGACGGGGGAAGGTGTGCGCGGACGGCGCGCGCTCGACTGGAAGCTGGTCGACGAGCTGGCGCCGCGCTCACGGCTCGACGATGCCGTGGCCGTGCGCGCTGCAGCCCTTGCAGCCACCTCCGACCGGCCGGCTGATGCGCGGGGAATCGCGTTGCCGCCGCTGGAGCGTACGGTGAGCGAGGATGCTGTCGCCTATCGCCACGTCCAGGTCGCGCTGGACCGGGCAGGTGGCACGGCGACGCTCACGGTTTCCGCGCCCGAGGCTCCGCCACCCGCTCAGCCCGATCCGATCCACGCCGCCGGCGCCGATTTCTGGTCGCTGGCGCTCGCGCGCGAGCTCGACGACGCGATCCTGCACCTGCGCTTCAACGAGCCGGCGCTCGGCACCTGGATTCTCAAGACGACGGGAGCGGCAGCGCACGTCGCGGCGGCGGATGCCGCACTCGCGGCTAACGCCCGCGACTGGCTGGTGCGCGAGATCACCCTTTATCTAAAGCGGACCTTGAAGCGCCTCGACGTGAGCGCGCGCAGCCTGGTCGCGCTGATCGAACCGGGCTCCTGCTTCACCGGCACGCTGCTGGAACTCGCGCTCGCGGCCGATCGGAGCTTCATGCTCGACGGCAGCTTCGAAGGCTCGAACGAGGCGCCGGCGACGGTGCGGCTCACGGCGATGAACGCCGGCACGCTACCGATGGCGAACGGGCTCTCGCGCCTTGCCAGCCGCTTCCTCGACGATGACGCGGCGCTGGCTGCGGCACACGCGGCCCTCGGCACCGACCTCGATGCCGAGGAGGCCGAGCAACTGGGGCTCGTCACCTTCATCCCCGACGACATCGACTGGGAGGACGAGGTGCGCATCGCCATCGAGGCGCGCGCGGCGTTCTCGCCCGATGCGCTTAGCGGCATGGAAGCCTCGCTACGCTTCGCCGGGCCTGAGACCCTGGAGACCAAGATCTTCGGGCGGCTCTCCGCCTGGCAGAACTGGATCTTCCAGCGCCCCAACACTGTGGGCCCCGACGGGGCGCTGAAGCTCTACGGGTCGGGCGTGCAGCCGACCTTCGACCGCAACCGCGTCTAGCGCGGGGAGAGGAGCCCGATGCAGGTCGACTACAACGAACGCATCCCCAACAATGTAAACCTCGCCGACGACCGCCGCCTGCTGCGGGCGCTGGAGCGCTGGCAGCCGGCCTACCTCGACTGGTGGCGCGAGCTCGGCCCCGTCGGCGCGCTGCAGCACGACGTCTACCTGCGCACAGCCATCGGCGTCGACACGGACGGCTGGGCGCACTTCGACTACGTCAAGATGCCTGATTACCGCTGGGGCATCTTCCTGGCTGAGCCCGAGCCGGACCGGCGCATCAACTTCGGCATCCACAAGGGCGAGCCCGCGTGGCAGGAGCTGCCCGGCGAGTACCGCGCGGAGCTGCGCCGCCTGATCGTCATCCAGGGCGATACGGAGCCGGCATCGGTGGAGCAGCAGTGCCGGCTCGGGCTCACCGCGCCCTCGCTCTACGACCTGCGCAATCTCTACCAAGTCAATGTGGAGGAAGGCCGGCACCTCTGGGCGATGGTCTATCTGCTGCACGCCTTCTTCGGCCGGGACGGGCGCGAGGAGGCGGAGGAATTGCTGGCCCGCCACGCCGGCGATGCCGACAAGCCGCGCACCCTTGAGGCCTTCAACGAGCCCACGGACGACTGGCTCTCGTTCTTCATGTACACCTTCTTCCAGGACCGCGACGGCAAGTTCCAGCTCTGCGCGCTGGCGGAATCGGGCTTCGATCCGCTGTCGCGCACCTGCCGCTTCATGCTGACCGAGGAAGCGCACCACATGTTCGTGGGCGAATCCGGTGTCATGCGCATCGTCCAGCGCACCTGCGAGAAGATGCGCAAGCACGACACCGACGATGTCGGCCCCTACGGCGCCGTGCCGCTCGCGCTGCTTCAGAAGTGGATCAATCTCCACTACTCGATCTGCCTCGATCTTTTCGGCGCGGAGGAATCCACCAATGCCGCCAACTACTACTCGATGGGGCTGAAGGGCCGCTACCGGGAAACCAAGATCGACGACGACCACGTGCTCGCGGACCGCACCGTTACCGTGCCCGCCGTGGAGGACGGCAAGGTGGTGTCCAGGGAGGTGACGGCGCTGAAGGCGATGAACGAGCCCCTGCGCGACTCCTACGTCGAGGATAGTCAGCGCGGCCTCAACCGCTTCAACAAGGTGATCCGTTCATTCGACATCGACTACGAGCTGGGCCTGCCGCACCGCGCCTTCCATCGCAACATCGGTGCCTTCGCGGGCATCCACACGGCGCCCGACGGCACGCTCGTCGACGAGGCGACATGGGCGGCGAGGCGGGACGAGTGGCTGCCGAGCGCGGCGGACCGCGCCTTTGTCGAATCCCTGATGCACCCGGTGACCGAGCCTGGCGCGATGGCAGGCTGGATCGCGCCGCCCAAGCGCGGCATCCACGGCCAGCCACTCGACTACCGCTACGTCGAGTTCCATTAGGCGCGGCCGTCAGTTCGGCAGGGCGGCTCTCGGCCAGCAGCAGCGCGGCATCCGGATCGAGCGAGAGACCCATGCAGGACCCCCCATCGCTGCTGGAGCGCAACGGCCGCGAGACGATCGCCTACCGGTCGATGGCGGGTAGCACGCCGGGCGTGATGTTCTGCGGCGGCTTCATGTCGGACATGACCGGCACCAAGGCCACCGCGCTGGACGCCCACTGCCGCCGCACCGGCTGCGCCTTCGTGCGCTTCGACTATTCCGGCCACGGCGAATCGGGCGGGGCGTTTCGTGACGGCACCATCGGCGGCTGGCGGGACGACGCGCTGGCGGTGCTCGACCGCGTCGCCAGCGGGCCGCAGGTCCTGGTCGGCTCCAGCATGGGCGGCTGGATCGTGCTGCTGCTCGCGCTGGCGCGACCTGAGCGCGTTGCCGGCGTCGTGGGCGTCGCGGCTGCGCCGGATTTCACGGAAGACCTCATCTGGTCCACGCTGGACGACGAGGCGCGGCGGACCCTCGCCGAGTCCGGCGAGATCGTGATGCCCTGCGACTATGGCGAAGACCCCTATCCCATCACCATGGGCCTGATCGAGGAGGGGCGCGGTCACCTGCTGCTGCGCACCCCCATCGCGCTCAGGGGCCCGATCCACCTGCTTCAAGGCATGCGCGACGAGGACGTGCCCTGGCGCACCGCCTTGCGCATCGCCGAGCAGGTAGAGAGCGAGGATGTCGTGGTCGAGCTGATAAAGGACGGCGACCACCGCCTCTCGCGCGATCAGGACCTCGCCCGGCTCTGTGCGGCCGTGGAGGACATTGCCGGCGCTGCTGCCGCTTCAAATCATGGTGAGCACGGCGGGCAATGCTAGGCAGCACGCCCTGGGGTAACTATCTAAGCCTCAAGAAAGCGGTCGGCAAACACCGGAGCAACGGCCATGACGGTAATCGGAGTCCTGGGGCGGGTCGCCGCCGCTGTCGCCCTGATCGGCGTCGCGGTGTACGGCGGGGCCGCAGTCGCGGCGGACGCGGAGACGCTCCGTTCGCTGGATCAGCGCACCGACGGCAGCCGGGTTCTCAACCTGGTGCTGACCGACGGGCCGATGGAGCCGCCGCCCATCGCCTTCATTGACGAGGCGGGCGATGAGAAGAGCCTTGCCGACTATCGCGGCACGCCAGTCGCCGTGCATTTCTGGGCCACCTGGTGCTTCCCTTGCCGGGCCGAGATGCCGACGATGGACGCCCTGCAGCGGGAGCTTGGCGAGGACTTGGTGATCCTGCCGCTCTCGCTCGACCGCGGCGGCGCAGAGCTCGTGCGCAGGTATTACACGGACCACGACCTGACCACGCTCCCGATCTTCATCGACGAGAAAATGGCTGCGGGGCGCGCGCTCCGGGTCCATGGCATCCCGGCCACGGTCTTCTTCGACGGCGAAGGAGCGGAGGTCGCGCGCGTGCTCGGCGATCGCGACTGGGACGACCCGGACGTGATCGAGCTGGTGCGCCACATCGCCCAATAGCGACGCGGGCAGGAGCGCATTCGCCGCAGGGTCAGCGAGTATGGAACTCTCCGCCATCGGCATCGTCTCGGTCTTTGCTGCGGGTCTGATCTCGTTCCTCTCGCCCTGCGTGCTGCCGCTGGTGCCGGGGTACGTCTCCTACGTCGCGGGCGGCTCGCTGGAGGAGCTGCGGGACGAGGACGGGCTCTCCCGCCGGCGCATGGCCGCATTGATGCTGAGCGCGTTCTTCGTGCTCGGCTTCACGGCGGTATTCGTGGCGCTTGGCGCAAGTGCCAGCGCCGTGGGCGGCTTCCTGCTCCAGCACAAGACCATCTTCGAGTATGCCGCAGGCGGATTGATCATCGTCTTCGGCATTTACCTCACTGGCCTGGTCAGAATTCCCTTTTTCGAGCGCGAGGCGCGCTTTGCAGGCCGCCTCGCGGGCGGCAGACCGGCGAGTGCGTTTCTGCTGGGTGCCGCCTTCGCCTTCGGCTGGACTCCCTGCATCGGCCCGGTGCTGGGCGGAATTCTCACCCTCACCGCGACCTCCGCCGATGTCGGCCGCGGCGTCGCCCTGCTGGCGGTCTACTCGCTGGGGCTCGGCGTGCCGTTCCTGATCGCGGCCGCGTTCACCGGCTTTTTCCTGCGCCACATGAGGCGCATCCGCAAGGTCAGCAGGCCGCTTCAGATCGGTGCCGGCGTCATCATGGTGGCGATGGGTGTCGCGCTGATTACCGGCTACCTCAGCTCCGTCGCCTTCTGGCTTCTGGAGGCCTTCCCCAGCCTCGCCGCCATCGGTTAGCCCGGATTTCTCACGAGCGGGGGGTGCATCGGGGCTCTGCACGTGAGAA
>JAPPKP010000410.1 GCA_028819955.1 Rhodospirillaceae bacterium
AGCGCCTGAAAACACAAATATAACTAAAACAATGACTTATGATTCAGCCTCTTAGAGTGGCGGCGCGGCGACGTGAGGGCGCGGATGCGGGGCGAGGAGCTGGTCTTTTTCGGATGGCCCGATCTGGCCGGCCTCATGCGCGGGCGGGGATTCCCGGCGGCCGATCTCGACCGACGTCTGGAAACGGGCATCGGCTGGGTGCCGGTGGCGCAGGCGATCGGCCCGCTATCCACCCTTGCGCCGAGCCCGTGGGGCGCGGTCGGCGATGTCTGGCTTGTGCCCGACCGCGACGCCCACGCCAGGGTCGATCTGTGGCCGGAGCAACCGCCGTTCCATGCCTACATCTGCGACGGCATCGCGCCGGACGGCGCGCCTTGGGAAGCATGCCTCAGGGCCCTGCTGCGGCGCGCGCTGGACGCCCTCGAACAGGAGTTCGGGCTGCGGCTCATGGCCGCCTTCGAGCAGGAGTTCTACCTGGTGGAGGGGCTGGAGCGGCCCGGACCCAACTACAGCATCATCGCGCACGAGCAGGCGCTCGGCTTCGGCGCCGTGCTGGTGGCGGCGCTGCGGGCGGCGGGCCTGGAGCCCGAGACCTTCGAGCCGGAAGGCGGACCGGGCCAGTACGAGGTGAACTGCCGCCCGGTACTGGGTCTTGCCGCAGCCGACCGCGCGCTGCTGGTGCGCGAGCTCGTGCGCGCCGTCGCAACGCGCGAGGGGTATCGTGCGACCTTCACGCCGATGATCGCGGCGCAGGGTTTCGGCAACGGCGTTCACGTGCACTTCAGCCTGCAAGACCTCGACGGCGCGCCGGTCTCCTACGATCCGGCGCAGCCGGCGGGAGTCGCAGTACAGGCCGGCAGCTTCGTCGCGGGGATCATGCGTCGCCTGCCGGCGCTCACCGCGTTTACGGCGCCCGCGCCGGTCTCCTACCTGCGGCTCGCGCCGGGTCACTGGGCGGGCGGAGCCGCGGCCTTCGGCGCCGACAACCGCGAGGCGGCGCTCCGCATCTGCGCCGGCCGCCACGGACCCGGCGGGGTCGACCCAAGCCAGTACAACTTCGAGTTTCGCCCCGCCGATGCGGCCGCCGCGCCCCACGTGACGCTGGCCGTCCTGGTCCAGGCGGGGTTGGAAGGCCTGCGCGAGGAACTGCAGACGCCGCCGCTGGTCGAGCGCGATCCGTCCGATCTGAGCGACGAGGAGCGTGAGGCGCTCGACGTGCGCTGGCTGCCGCACTCGCTCGAGGAGGCGCTTGCGGCGGCGGAGGCGGCCGACACGGTGCGCGGCTGGTTTTCAGACCCGCTCTGGCAGGCCTATGTTTCGCTCAAGCGCCATGAGCTTGCGGCGGTGACCGAGCGCTCTCCCGACACCGTGATTCGGAGCTATCTCGATGCCTATTAGCGACATCACCGAGAGACTGCCGCTGGTGGACCACCACTGCCACGGCCTGTTTCCCGTGGACCTCGATGACGAGCGGCTCGCCGATTCGCTGAGCGAGGCCTTTGCGCCGGCGCCACCCGGCACGACCCACTGGGACAAGCCGGTCGCGCTCAGCCTGCGGCGCCGGTGCGCGCCGTTCCTGGACCTGGAGCCGTTCTGCACGCCCGCCGAATACGCCGAGCGCCGGCGCGCGGTCGGCGCAGACGAGGTGAACCGGCGCTTCCTCGCCGCTTCGGGGATCGGCACCTATGTCGTGGATAGCGGCAACAGGCCGGAGGAGCTCTGCAGCGTCGCCGAGGTTGGTGCGATCGCCGGTCGGCCGGCGCGGGAAATCGTGCGTATGGAATCGGTGGCCGAGAGGGTCGCAGAGGGGGGCGTCTCTGCGGCGGACTTCGCGCAGGCGTTCGAGGCGGCGTTGCGCGAAAGCCTCGGGGACGAGGTCGTCGGCCTCAAGTCGATCCTGGCGTACCGCGCGACGCTTCGTATCGACTACGCGAAGCCGGCGCAAGCCGAGGTGGAGGCGGCGGCCGGGCGCTGGCTCGCCGAGGTCGAGCGGACCGGCACGGTGCGCCTCACCGACCCGGTGCTGGAGCGGCACCTGATCTGGACCGGCGCCGACATCGCGCGGGAGAGGGGCTTCCCGATCCAGTTCCATATCGGCATCGGCGATCCCGACATCGAGCTGCACCGCGTGGACCCGAGCCATCTCACGCCCTGGATCAAGGCGGTGGAGCCCTGGGGCTTTCCCATCACGCTGCTGCACTGCTACCCGTTCCACCGCGAAGCGGGGCTGATGGCGGAGAACTTTCCATGCGTCTACTTCGACGTGGGCTTCGCGCTGAACTGGGTGGGGCCGAGCTACCAGCGGATCATGGACGAGGCGCTTGAGCTCGTGCCCTTCACGAAGCAGCTCTTCAGCACCGACGCGTTCGGGCTCGCCGAGCTCTATTACCTGGGCGCGCTGCGCTTCCGCACTGCGCTCGCGCGCGCGCTCGGCCGCTGGGTGGAGGACGACGAGTGCTCGGTTGCAGACGCCGAGCGAATCGCGGCTCTGATCGGCGTCGAGAACGCCCGGCGCATCTACAAGGTCTAGGCGCGCCGATGCCTGTGACGCTGCTCGGGCCCGACGACCCGCCGCCCCTCGAGACGCTCAACGAGGGGAGCACGTCGCGCGTGCTGCTGGTCTGCGACCACGCGAGCTGCCGGGTTCCCGCCGCGCTCGACAACCTCGGCTTGAGCGAGACCGAGCGCACCGAGCACATCGGCTGGGACATCGGGGCAGGGGCCGTGACCCGGCGGCTTTCCGCACTGCTCGACGCGCACGCGATCCTCGCCGGCTACTCCCGCCTGGTGATCGACTGCAACCGGCCCGTGGGCGCGCCGGACCGCATCCCGCCGGTGAGCGACAAGGTGCCGGTGCCCGGCAACATGGACCTCGGCCGGGCGGCAGTGGACGTGCGGATTGCGGAGATTTTCGAGCCCTATCACGACGCGATCGCCGCTGCGCTGGACAACATGGCGGCTGCGGGGCAGGTGCCGTTGCTGGTGGCGGTCCACAGCTTCACGCCGCAGCTCGCCGGCGGCGCTCCGCGCCCCTGGGAGATCGGCATCTGCTGGGACAAGGATCAGCGCATGTCGACGCCCCTGATCGAGCGGCTGCGGGCGGAGGGGCTCGTCGTCGGCGCCAACGAGCCTTACGATTTTGGGGTGCTCACCGATCACACGCTGCCGGTTCACGCCGAGGGGCGCGGGCTGCCCTCGCTGCTCATCGAGATCCGCAACAACGAAATCCGCACCTCGGAGGCGGTGGAGGCCTGGGCGGTGCGCCTCGCCAGCCACATCCGCGCGCTGCTCACGCTGCCGGAGTCGCAGCGGCATGAATACGTCCTGGAATAGTACCTTGCCGGGCGCCGCTCACTCGTAGGAACGGCGATCGGGATCGCCGCTGGGCTCGGCGGGACTGATGCGCCGGGACAGGTAGCGGCGCAGGAACTCCTTCTCCCAGGCGCGGGTGCGCTTGAGCGCCCGAGTCAGCTCCGGCTCCTCCATCGTCATCATCACGATGTAGGCGTAGTTCTCGGCGGCGGCGCCGATATCCTGCAGGTTGGCCTCCGGGTCGCCGGCGATGATCGTCGCGGTGCTGAGCAGGAAGATCGCTTCCTCGTCGTCCTTGGGCACGCCGAGGCCGCGCGCATGGAGCACGCCGAGATTGAAGCGGCTGGCCGCATCGTCCTGCTCGGCCGCGCGCCCGAACCACTCCGCCGCCGCCTCGTAGTCGCGCTCGACGCCGAGGCCCCCGGCATAGATGGTGCCCATGTTGAACTGCCCCGTGACGTCGCCCTGCTCGGCGGCGCGCCGGGTCCAGCGCAGCGCCTCCGCATAGTCGACCGCGACACCCTGGCCGTGGATGTAGAGGCTGCCGATCGCAGCCTGCGCCCGCGCGTCGCCCGCCTCGGCAAGAGGCCACCACGCCTCTAGCGCCGCGGCGATGTCGCCCCGCTCGAAGGCGGCCTGGCCCTTGTCCCAATCGGCGGCAGCGGACCCGATGCCGAGCGTGAGGACAGCGGCGACGAGCGCCGCGGGCCCCCAGTCTGTACGCCGGCGCGTTCGCCTGCTCACTCCCATTCGATCGTACCCGGCGGCTTGGAGGTCACGTCGTAGACCACGCGATTGATGCCCTTCACCTCGTTGACGATACGGTTCGCGACACCGCCGAGGAAGCCCATGTCGAAGTGATAGAAGTCGGCGGTCATGCCGTCCGCCGAGGTGACGGCGCGCAGCGCGCAGACGTGCTCGTAGGTGCGCGCGTCGCCCATCACGCCCACGGTCTGCACCGGCAGCAGTACGGCGAAAGCCTGCCAGATGGCGTCGTAGAGGCCGGCGTTCCGGATCTCCTCGATGAAGATGGCATCGGCCTGCTGCAGGACCGCGACCTTCTCGGCCGTCACCTCGCCCGGAATACGGATCGCGAGGCCGGGGCCGGGGAAGGGGTGGCGCCCGGTCAGCGCCTCAGGCATCCCGAGGGCGCGGCCGAGGGCGCGTACCTCGTCCTTGAAGAGCATGCGGAGCGGCTCGACCAAGCTGAGGTTCATCCGTTCCGGCAGCCCGCCGACGTTGTGGTGAGACTTAATGACGACGCTCGGCCCGCTGACGGAAACCGATTCGATCACGTCGGGGTAGAGCGTTCCCTGGGCCAAGAAGTCGGCATCGCCCACGCCCTGCGCAGCCTCCTCGAACACGTCGATGAAGGTGGCGCCGATGATCTTGCGCTTCTCCTCGGGCTCGGTGACGCCGGCGAGCCGCTCCAGGAACACGGCCTGCGCGTCCTCGTGGACGAGGGGGATGTTGTAGCTGCCGCGAAAGAGGCTCGTGACCTCCTCGGCCTCGCGGTGGCGCATCAAGCCGGTGTCGACGAACACGCAGGTGAGCCGGTCGCCGATCGCCTCGTGCAGGAGCACCGCCACAACCGAGGAATCGACGCCGCCGGAAAGCCCGCAGATCACCCGCCCGCCGCCCACCTGCGCCCGGATCGCCTCGATGGCGCTGGTGCGGAAGGAGGCCATGGTCCAGGTGCCGTGGCAGCCTGCGACCCGGCGCGCGAAGTTCTGCAGGAGCGCCGCGCCGTGGGGCGTGTGCACCACCTCGGGGTGGAACTGAATGCCGTAGAAGTGGCGCTCGTCGTCGGCGATGGCGGCAAAGGGGGCGGAGTCGGTGCGGGCCACCACCCGAAAGCCCTCCGGCACCGCCGCCACGGCGTCTCCGTGGCTCATCCAGACCTGCTCGCGCGCGCCCACCTGCCAGACACCGTCGAAAAGCGCACAGGGCTCGACGACGTCGAGGTGCGCTCGGCCGAATTCGCGCTGCGAGGTGGATTCCACGGCGCCGCCCAGCGCCGCGCACATTGCCTGCTGGCCGTAGCAGATGCCGAGCAGCGGAATGCCGAGCCTGTAGATCGCCTCGTCGGGGTGCGGCGCCTCGGCCTCGGTGACCGACGCCGGGCCGCCGGAGAGGATGACGCCCTGGGGCGCCATACGCTCGATCTCCGCCGCCTCGGTCGTGAAGGGCCTGATCTCGCAGTAGACCCCGGCCTCGCGCACCCGGCGGGCGATGAGCTGGGTCACCTGGGAGCCGAAGTCGAGGATCAGGATCTGCTCGGTCATGAGTCGCTCAGCGGCGCGAGCGTCGGCAACGCGATGGACTGCGGTGCGGTTGCCACCTATGGTGAACCGTCTCGGAAATCGATAGGGTCGCGGTCGTGGATAGCACGGCACTTGCCCGGTCAAAAGTGCCAGCTATGGCTTGGCTCAGGCGGGCGGCTATCGCGTGCGGCGTGCTGGGACCGCTGGTGTGTACCGGCGCGCTCGCAGACGATCCCGTCGACGACGCGCTCTCCCTGGTCGCGCAGGAACGCAACGCGGAAGCGCGCGAGGCGATCGAACAGATGCTCGAGCGCAATCCCGAAGCGCCCGGCGTGCGCTTGCTGCAAGGCGTGCTGTACGCCCGAGAAGGAAACCTCGTCGAGGCGGTCGCCGTCTTCGAGAGCCTTCGCGACGACCATCCCACCATGTTCGAGGCCCACAACAACCTCGCGGTGCTCTACGCCAAGCTCGGCCGGCTCGACGACGCACGCAAGGCGCTGATCGCCGCGCTGGAGCTGAGGTCCGATGCCGTCATCTACGCCAATCTCGGCGACGTCTACATGAAGCTCGCGGAACACGCCTACCAGCGCGCCCATGAGCTCCGTGTCGAACAAGAGCCGATAGTGGCGGAAGTGAGCGGCGTGGAGGAGGCAGCGTCACAGCCCGAGGCGACACCTGCCGAGCCTCCGGCGGCTGAACCGGTAGAGGAGGAGGAAGGGGAGATTGAAACTCTGGCCGTTGCGCCAGAGGAGCCTGAGGTCGTCGTGGAACCTGAAAGTCCTGAGATGCCCGAAGTCGTCGAGGAGCCCAAGAGCGCCGAGGAACCTGGGGTCGTCGAGGAACCCGAAAGCCCCGAGGAACCCGAAATGGCGGTCGCCCTGGCCCCCGGCGAGAGCTGCATCCAGTCCGACTGGTTCGCGGACAGCACGGCCGCCGACGAGGCAGCCGCGTTGATGCGCGCTCACGGCGCGAGGGCGCTGAGGGTGCGCTCCGAACAGCAGCAGATCATCAAGAACTATCAGGTGTACCTGCCGCCCGCAGAAAGCCGGGAGGCGGCGAGAGCGCTGGTACGCGAGCTGCGCGACAAGGGCGTGGAGGACCTCTGGATCATCGACAGGGGCACGCAGATCAACGGGGTCTCCCTCGGCGTGTACCGCAACAAGCGCTACATGAGCCGACGCGTCGCCGCGGTGGAGGCGCTGGGTTACACCGTCGTGACCGCGGCGAACATGAGGTCCGTCACCGAGTACGCCGTCGAGGCGCAGGCGGGCGGCGAGCGCGCCGCCCTGCACGATGCCTGGAAGAAGGCGTTCCCGGAACACGAGATCCGGGACATCGATTGCGCCGATCGAACCTGAGGGTCTGTCCGTCAGCATCCCCGAATCCTGAGTGCCTTGCGCAGCGTTCGCCGGCGGCGGCGGAGGGCGTATGCTGCGAGCGGCGCGGCGAGGAGGAGGGGCAGTCCGATGGAGCGATGCAGCCCGCACGCGTGGCGCACGCCGGCGGTGGGCGATGAGGCCCTGGTTTGCGATGTCTGCGAGAGCCGACTGGACCTCGTGCGCGACCTCACGGCTGAGGTGAAGGCCGCGATCCTGCGCGATTATCGCCGGCACCACGGGCCCATCGTGGGCAGTCACTTCGAGGAGGCGCTGGAGGCAGCGCTCACGGCGGCGCGGGAGCGCGCCTCGGATGTCAGTCCGGAGTCATCGGGGGAGGGGAGCGGGTAGCGTGAAGCGCTTCCTGAGGGACGCCGCCGTCGCGCTGTTCGTTGGCGTCGTGCTCGTTGTGCTGGCCATGATGCTCAGGCAGCCGGCCGACGACGACCGGTTGGGCATCGGTCCGACTCCTGCTCAGGAGGCGTCTGAGCAATAGCGCGGGATTCGGAGATCGAGGCTTGTCTTGGCTCTCCTATGCCGCGGACAGCCGAGGAGTCACGCGTTCAACAATCTCCTGCCCGGACTCGATCTCGGCCCGACGAAGCTCCCAAGACTTTTGAAGGTTCATCCAGAGCTGCGGAGTCGTGCCGAAATAGCGCGCGAGCCTGAGCGCCGTGTCCGCGCTCACGCCCCGCTGACCGTTCAGGATCATCGTGATCCGGTTCACCGGAACCCCCAGCGCCTGCGCCAGCGCGTTCGCCGACAGCTCGAGCTCATCGAGCTCTTCGCGCAGGATTTCTCCCGGGTGCACCGGCGTCATCCCGTTTCGTACGCTCATGTCCGCAGCCCTCAGTGGTAGTCGACGATCTCCACGTCAACCGGACCATCGTCGGTCCATCGAAAACAGATGCGCCATTGCCGGTTGATCCGAATGCTGTGCTGCCCAGCCCTGTCACCCCGCAAC
>JAPPKP010000389.1 GCA_028819955.1 Rhodospirillaceae bacterium
CCACCAGCGGCACGTCCTCGTCCATGCGGAACTGCGAGGTGTTGTCGATGACGACGCAGCCCTGGGCCGCCGCGCGCGGCGCGTGAACCTTGGAGACCGCGCCGCCCGGCGAGAACAGCCCGATGTCGGTGTCGGCGAAATCGAATTCGGCGAGGTCATGGACCTTGAGGGTCTCGTCGTCGCCGAAGGAGACCTCCTTGCCGACCGAGGCGCGCGAGGCGAGCGCGAACACCTCGTCGGCGGGGAAGTCGCGCTCTGCCAGCACGGCGAGCAGCTGGCGCCCGACATTGCCGGTGGCGCCGGCGATGGCGACGCGGTAGCCCATGGCTTCGTTCTCCCTTCCGTGCGCTCAGGCGGCGCGTGCGTCGAGCGCGGCGAGGACGGCATCGCCCATGGCCTCGGTCGAGGCCGCGGTCATGCCGTCCTGCATGAGGTCGGCGGTGCGCAGGCCCGCCGCCAGCGTGTCCTGCACGGCCGAATCGATGAGGTCTGCGTCGTCCGCAGCGTCGAAGGAATAGCGCAGCATCATCGTGAAGCTGAGCAGGGCGGCGAGCGGGTTGGCGAGGTTCTGGCCCGCGATATCCGGCGCGGACCCGTGCACCGGCTCGTAGAGCGCCTTGCGCTGTCCGTCTTCGCCCTGCGAGCCGAGCGACGCCGAGGGCAGCATGCCGAGCGAGCCGGTCAGCATCGCCGCACAGTCGCTCAGGAGATCGCCGAACAGGTTGCTGGTGACGATCACGTCGAACTGCTTGGGCCGGCGGACGAGCTGCATGGCGCAGTTGTCGGCGTACATGTGCTCCAGCGCAACGTCCGCGTAGTCGGCCGCGTGCAGCGCCGTCACCTCGTCGCGCCAGAACTTGCCGGATTCCATGACGTTCGCCTTCTCGACCGAGTGCACCCGGTTGCTGCGCCGGCGCGCGAGCTCGAAGGCGACGCGTGAGACCCGCTCGATCTCGGGCGCGCTGTAGATCTCGGTGTCGTAGCCCTGCCGAGTGCCGTCGGGGCGCGTGTCCACACCACGCGGCTCGCCGAAGTAGATGCCGCCGGTGAGCTCGCGGACGATCATCAGGTCGAGGCCGCGCACCACCTCGTCCTTCAGCGTGGACGCCTCGACCAGCGGATCGAAGACCAGCGCGGGCCGCAGATTGGCGTAGAGGTCCATCTCCTTGCGGAGCCGCAGGATGCCCATCTCCGGCCGCACGTCGCGGGCGACGTTGTCCCACTGCGGACCGCCGACCGCGCCGAAGAGCACGGCATCGGCGGCGAGCGCATCTGCCATGGTCTCGTCGGTGAGCGGCGTGCCGTGGGCCTCGTAGCAGGCGCCGCCGACCAGCCCGCTGCTCACGTCGAAGGAGATCGAGCGCCGCGCCGAGAGCCACTCCATCACCCGCTCGACCTGGCGCATGACCTCGGGCCCGATGCCGTCCCCGGCAAGGATGAGAACCCGCTTGTTGCTGCTCATCGCTCCCTCCGCGCCCATCGCGCCACGCTCCACACAAGCAAAGCGCTCGCAGGAACGCCCCGCGAGCGCCATGGCCACCCGTCGTCGCGTCGCCCCGCCGGCGCGGCGTTCCCTATAGGGTCAGGCGCAGACGGTCAAGCGCCGCGGCGCTTGGAGAGCGCGATGAACGTGCGTCGCAGGGTGGGACCGCGCTACCCCACGCACGAGTCGAAGAAGCGCGCGGCGGCGCCCAGGTACCAGGGCCTCCGGCTTCCCGTTCCGTGAAAGCCCACGTGACCGCCGCCGCGCGTGACGACGACGCGAAGCGGTGCGCGCTCGACGACCGGGGGCGGCGGAACCCAGGGATCGTCGTCGGCGTGAATGACCAGCGCAGGAATACCGAGGCCGCCCATCTCGTTCATCGGCGAGCACGAGGCGTAGTAGTCCGCTGCGTCGCGAAACCCGGCCTCTTTCGCGGTCAACGCATCGTCGAAATCCCAGATATGCCGCGCACCCTGAACCGCCTCGCGCATGGCTGCCGGCCCGTCGCGCCAGAGCGGCGCTGTCTCCTGCTTGAGACGCCGGAGCAGCCAACGCTCGTAGAAGCGGTTGCGGGGACGGGCAATCCGCGCGGCAGTGGCGGGGAGGTCGAGCGGCGCGGACACCGTGACCACCGCCTTGACGATTTCGGGACGCGATGGCGCCTGGGCCAGCCGGAGAGCGAGTGCACCGCCGAGCGAAAAACCCACGATGACAATACTTTGGCGCCGGATGCCGGGGTCGAGGTCGGCCACCGCGAGGCAGGCATCGGCGAGGTCCTGTACCCGGTTCATGTGGTAGTGGCCCTTTGCGAGCGAGCGGCCGGGCGGCGAGCCCCGAAGATTGAGGCGGACCACCGGCGCACCGCCAGCTACCCACGCATCTGCGGCTTGCAGCACGTGCTGGCTCGCCTCGCAGCCTGTGAGCCCCGGCACCAGGATCACGGCCGGAACCGGCGCGCGCCCGGGATGGTAGCGGGCGACGAGGCGGTCGCCGCTGCCGTCACTCAGGGGAATCTCAATGCGCTGGCCGGAGTCCGCCGGAACGCCCGCCAGCCTCCCGGGCAGGACGTTCCGAATGGTCTGGAGGTCGGCCGTGACCCAAGGCCATCGATTGCAATATTCTGGTGACGGCATCGCCCGTCGCCTAACCGGCGGCGCTCTCTGCCAACGACGACTGCTCTGGCCCGTCAGTGCGTGTCGCCGTGCGTGCTCCCTCCTCGCTACCATGACCGTTGCCTCGCGGCGTCCACCGCCCCACCCTAACGCAGAGTCGTCATTCGATCGTAGGGAAGGCCGAGGGGCAGCCGATGCGCGTGGTGAGCTGGAACGTCAACGGGATCAGAGCCTGCGTGAAGAAGGGGTTCGCGGGCTTTCTGGAACGCGCACAGGCCGACATTGTCGGCGTGCAGGAGGTCCGCGCGCTCTACGAGGAGATTCCCGACGAGGCTCGCGCGCCCGCCGGCTGGCATACGGCGTTCGTCGCGGCCGAGCGCCGGGGCTACAGCGGTGTCGGCATCTACGCGAAGATCGAGCCCGAGCGGGTCGAGACCGCGCTGGGCGTGCCCGAGTTCGATGTCGAGGGGCGCTACATCGCTGCCCACTTCCGCACCGAGCGCGGGCGCTTCGGGGTGGTCAACGCCTACTTCCCCAAGGGGGACGGCAAGAACCGGGACAACAGCCGGGTCCCCTACAAGCTCGACTTCTACCGCGCGGTGTTCGAGCGGGTGCAGCGCATGCGCCGCCGCTGCCCCGTGCTGGTGATCGGGGATTACAACACCGCGCATCGGGAGATCGACCTCGCCAGGCCCAAGGCCAATGTCAAGAACAGCGGCTTTCTGCCCATCGAGCGGGCCGAGATCGACCGCTGGCTGGAAGCCGGCTGGGTGGACACCTTTCGCGCCCTCCATCCCGACGAGCCGGACCACTACAGCTGGTGGACCCAACGCGGCGGCGCGCGGGAGCGGAACGTCGGCTGGCGGATCGACTACGTGTTCGCCTCTCCGGCGGCGATGAAGCGGGTGGAGGGCGCCTTCATCTGGCCCGAGCAGACGGGCTCCGACCACTGCCCGGTGGGCATCGACATTGATCTCTAAAGTCTAGCCGGTTGAGGTAGAACCGCATCGGGCGCTTCGATTCGCCTGTCGGAGCGCTCTGCCCCGACGTTCGGCCTCGCAACGGTGCGCTCCCATGAAGCTCTCACTCACATATCTCGGCCTGGGCGTCGCGCTGACCCTGGCCGCATGCGTTCACCAAGATGACGACGTGTCGTCCGGAAGTCTTCCCGAACTGCCGCTGCAAACGCCGCTTCAGGCGCCCCAAGCGCCCATCGTGACTCTCGGGGACACGATCCACGTGGGGGCCGACGTCGCGCCGCCGGCCGACGCGCTGCCGCAGGCCGCCCTTCATGGCGACGCCAGGGTCTCCCACGGCTCGGTGCAGGACGGCATCGGCGCCGCCGAATTGATCGCCTACCTGGAGGCGGATTCCTCCCCGCCTCAAACCGGGGAAGAAGAAGACGGCATGCCCGCCGATATGATTCTTGAAATCCCGCTCCTACGCTTCAGCATCAATCCGCCGACCGTGCGGGTCGCGGACGGCACGCCGCCGGAGCTCGTCGACCAGACGGTGCGAGCGGTGCAGGCGATCAACGCTGCCCTGCCGCAGGACTGGCAGCTCGGCTTCAGCCCGGACCCAGCGCCCGCCGGCGCGCCTGAAGCCGCGGACGGCGACATCCTGGTCACGTTCGCGCCGCAGGAGGACTGGCAGACGGATGCCGTGCCACCGGATGGTGAGGATATTGGGCTGGCGGAACCGAAGTATTCGATCGAGCAGACCGGCGACCCGACGGCGCCCCTCAAGATCGAGATCGCCGCAGGGCGGGTCTTCGTGGACCACACCCGGACGGAGGGGCTGGAGCGGCCGATCCGCGCGGCCCGCACGCCGACCTCGATCTCGTCGTCGAAGCGGATCGGCGCGTAGTACTCCACCAGCGTCTTGACCGTGTGGTAGTCCTCGCCCCTGCGCTCCACCTGGCCCTGGTAGTCGTAGGGGAGCGCGCGAAAGAACTCGGTGATCGCGGTATCGAAATAGGTCAAGTAGTGGGCATTGAAGACGAGCATCTGCCCATCGACCTCCGCATACCTCACCCGAAACGGGAAGAAGAACGAGAACTCCGATCGTGCCATTCTGACTACTTTCTTCGAGCCGCGCCGTTCCCCAAGGACAGACCTGGACTGCCCGTTGCGGAGCGGTCATCCTCGCGGCCCTGCAAGGCCCGAGGACGCCGGGTGCGCGAGACTATGCCACGACCGCCCAATTCACATAGACCCGAAGCCCGCAAAGCTGCCATGTCCGCACTCTTCGACCTCACCGGCAAGACCGCCGTCGTCACCGGCTCCACCAAGGGAATCGGCAAGGCAATCGCGCGGGCGCTGGCGCAGCACGGCGCGCAGGTGGTCGTCTCCAGCCGGGACGCGGGCCGGGTCGAGGCGACCGAGCGCGAGCTGACCGACGAGGGGCTCACGGTCACGGGCCTGACCTGCAACGTCGGGCGTAAGGCCGAGCTGGAGCGCCTGATCGAGGAGAGCCGCCGGGCGCTCGGACAAATCGACATCGTCGTGGGCAACGCCGCCATCAACCCGCACTACGGCTCGTTCGCGGACATCTCGGACGACGCCTTCGCCAAGATCATGGCGACCAACGTGCAGTCCAACCTCTGGCTCGCGCAGCTGGTGGCGGAGGAGATGCGGGAGAGGAAGGACGGCGCGATCATCTACGTGTCCTCGATCGGCGGCACCATCGGCTCAGACGTGATCGGCGCCTACTGCATCTCCAAGGCGGCGGACCTTCAGCTCGTGCGCAACCTCGCGGTCGAGCTCGGGCCGCACAACATCCGCGTCAACGCCATCACGCCGGGCCTGGTGCGCACGGATATGGCGCGCGTGCTGTGGGAGGACGAGGAGCGCGCGGCGAACCGGATCGCCCGCACGCCGCTGCGACGGCTCGGCGAGCCCGATGACATCGCGGGCATCGCGGTCTACCTGGCCTCGGACGCCGGCCGCTGGACCACCGGCCAGAGCTTCGTCGTCGACGGCGGTACGTCGATTGCAGGATAGCCGGCCGCTTCCGCTACGGAGCGGCCACGATGTCGTGGCCTTCCGCCGCGAGCCGGTGGGCGAGCGCGGCGATATGGCCGGGCCCGATCTCGCAGCAGCCGCCGACGATGGCAGCGCCCGAGGCGACCCAGCCCATGGCGTGGCCCGCATAGGCTGCCGGGTCCAGGTCCTCGCGCGCCACCAGCACGTCGACGGTGCCGCCCGGCTGCAGGGCGCCGATGGAGACGAAGCCGTTGGCGTAGCCGCCGAAGGGAACGCCGATGCCGGCCAGCAGCGGCATGGCAGTGGCAACCGCCTCGGGGCTGGAGCAGTTGATCAGCACCGCCCCGGCGCCCGCATCCACGGCGGCCTGCGCGCCTGCGGCTGCACCCTCGCCCGAGCGCAGCACCGTGCCATCAGCATCGTTGACCGAGAGCGCCGTCCACACCGGCTTGCCACTCTCAGCCGCGGCCGTGGTCGCCGCGCGCGCCTCCGCCGCCGACAGCATGGTCTCGCACAGGAAGAGGTCCACACGGTCCCCTTGCACCGCGACGATCTTGCGGTAGTCCGCAAGGCATTGGTCTTCCGGCGGAGTCAGGTCGGGCCTGTAGCTTCCGACCAGCGGCGGCAGGCAGCCGGCGATCCTGACCGGCTGCCCGCTCCGTTCACGTGCGGCCTCCGCTGCACCGAGCGCCGCATCGTGCAGGGCCTCGAACATGTCGGCGATAGCTTCGCGGTCGAGCCTCGGCGGTGTCGCAGTGTAGGTGTTCGCCGTGATGACCCGCGCACCGGCCTGGATGAAGTCGAGATGCACGGCCTCGACCAGCTCCGGCTCGTCCATCATCACCTGGACCGACCAGAGCGGCGCCGCCGGCCGCGTGCTCCGGCGATAGAGCTCCTGCCCGACGCCGCCGTCGAGGAGGACGATCGTCTTGCGCTGCGCCGCCGCAGATTCCGTCATGACCCCGCTCCCATCGCCGCCTGGCGTGCGCCATCGCGACATCCACAGGCCCACTCTACAAGCCGCGCGATGATAGCCACGGGCCACCTGTGGAAAAAGAAAGACTCAATTCGCGAATCGTAGGTATGGCCTCGTCATCGCCGCCTCGAGGCAGGCTCTTGGCGACGGTCGGTCGCCGAGTTCGATGAGATGGAACCACCTCAGATAGCTGTCGAGGTACTTGGTGGCGATGCCGCGGCGTGCGCGCAGGAAGCCCTTGATCTGGCTGTGGCGGCTGTTGACCGTCTGGATGTGCAGCGCGCCCCGAACCCGCTCGCCAGCAGAGACGTTGATGCTCTCGTGAGGGACGTCGAGCGCCGCCGCGACCTCCTTGCGCTGCGCCGCCGTCAGACACGGTATCGCCGATGAGCCGCTACGGCAGGGCGGCATCCTCGAAGCGCTGCGCCGCTCGCCGCTAGTCGGAGAGGATGTCGTGCCGCTTCGTCCCTTCGATCCCGGCCGAGAGGTCGATTTGTGACCCGCTATCTTCTGGACACGAACATTATCAGCAACGTCACCAAGGCCGCGCCCTCGGAACCGCTCTTGGCCTGGATGGCCGAGCAGATCGACGACGACCTCTTCATCTCCTCCCTCACGATCGCGGAGCTTCGGCGCGGCATTCTGGAAATGCCTGCCGACCGCAGGCGTGACCGGCTGGAGGCCTGGTTTGCGGGCGCGGAAGGTCCGTTGGCTCTTTTCGCCAGGCGGGTGCTGCCGTTCGACGAAGCCGCCGGTCTCGTGTGGGCGCGTCTCATGGCAGAGGGCAGGGCGACGGGCCGCCCCCGCAGCGCGCTCGACACGATCATTGCGGCGACTGCGGAAGCCAACGGCTGTGTCGTCGTCACGGACAACGAAAAGGATTTCCCCGGCGTCGAGACCTTCAACCCGGTTCGGCACGGCGCCCGCCATTGACAGCCGCTACCGATGGCCCGAGTCTCCGGCCGTTCGCAGCCGGCGGCGCGGGAGAGACATGAGCAGGGTGAACGGCATCGATTTCGCCTTCGTCGCGGCGCCGGTGGGCGAGGACGGGCTCTCCGACGCGGCGCTCTACAAGGAGATTCTGGCGGACTGCGCCTTCGCCCACCGCGCCGGCTACCGGGCGGCCTGGATGATCGAGCATCACTTCTCCGACTACTACCCGACGCCCAACCCGCTCGCCTTCCTCTCCCACATCGCCGCGCGCTTCCCCGACTTCGCGCTCGGCACCTGCGTGCTGGTGACGCCCTGGTACGAGCCGCTGCGCCTCGCCGAGCAGATCGCCCAGCTCAACCTGCTCACCGACCAGCCGCTCCACATGGGGCTCGGGCG
>JAPPKP010000066.1 GCA_028819955.1 Rhodospirillaceae bacterium
TGGTCATGAAGCCGCTCTCGATCCCGATCGCCTCGTGCAGCACCGAGGCGACCGGGGCCAGGCAGTTGGTGGTGCAGGACGCGTTGGAAACGATGCGGTGCTCGGGCGTAAGCGCAGTGTGATTGACGCCGTAGACCACGGTGAGGTCGGAATCCGTTCCGGGGGCCGAGATCAGGACCGCGCGGGCGCCGGCGTCCAGGTGTGCCTCAGCTTTCTCACGCGCGGTGAAGATGCCGGTACACTCGAGTGCCACGTCGATGCCGAGGTCGGCCCAGGGCAGCAGCGCCGGATTGCGCTCGCTCAGCACCTGGATCGGCCCCGCGCCGATGTCGATGGCACCCTCCGCCACCTCGACGGTGCCGGGAAAGCGCCCGTGGACCGAATCGTAGCGCAGCAGGTGGGCGTTGGTCTCCACGTCGCCCAGATCGTTGAGGGCGACGACGGTGAGATCGGTGCGGCCGGACTCGTGGATCGCGCGCAGGATGTTGCGGCCGATCCGCCCGAACCCGTTGATAGCGATGCGAACCGTCATGATCCCTCCGCTCCATGAGATGCCGCGTCTTGCTATCGGCTTGGCCTGCGGCGGTCAACCGCCATCGCGGCGGCGCGGCCCGCGCCGGCTCGGAGCGCCCTACAGGCGCGCTTTCGCTGCCGCGACCACGGCGCCGGCCGTGATGCCGAAGTGGGCGTAAAGGTCTTTGGCAGGCGCCGAGCCGCCGAAGCTCCGCATTCCGACGACGGTGCCGCCGGGGCCCACGTAGCGCTCCCAGCCGAGCGGGCTCGCGGCTTCAACCGCGACCCGGATCACGTCGGTGCCGCCCAGCACGCACTCGCGATAGGCGGGCTCCTGCTCGTCGAACAGCTCCCAGCAGGGGAGCGAGACCAGCCGCGTCGGCACGCCGTCGGCCTCCAGCGTCTGCCGTGCTTCGTCGGCAATCGCGCACTCCGACCCTGTTGCGAGCAGCACCACCGCTGGCGACCCCGACGACGCCTCGCGCAGCACGTAGCCGCCGCGCGCGCAGGCATTCCCGGCGCCGTTCTCGCCATCCCGCAGATAGGGCACGCCCTGTCGAGTCAGCGCGAGCACCGACGGGCGCTCCGCGTTCGTCAACGCAAGCTCCCAGCATTCCGCCGTCTCGATGGCATCGGCGGGCCGGAAGAGCAGCAGGTTGGGCATGGCCCGCAGGCTGGCCAGGTGCTCGACCGGCTGATGGGTCGGGCCGTCCTCGCCGAGCCCGATGGAATCGTGGGTCATCACGTAGATGACGCGGACCTCCATGAGCGCGGACAGCCGGATCGCCGGCCGGCAATAGTCGGTGAAGGTGAGGAAGGTGCCGCCGAAGGGGATGACCCCGCCGTGCAGCGCCATGCCGTTCATCACCGCGCCCATGGCGTGCTCGCGCACCCCGTAATAGAGGTAGCGGCCGCCGTAGTCGCCGGGCGCGATCGGCGCGAGCTCGTCGCTCTTCGTGCCGTTGGAGCCGGTGAGGTCGGCCGAGCCGCCGATGAGGGAGGGCAGGGCGTCGGCGATGGCGCCGATGACCCGCTTGTTGGCGACCCTGGTGGCGATGGTGGGGCGCTCCTCGGCAAGCGTGGCCTTCAGGCCCGCGAGCGCCTCTGCGAGTGCCGCCGGCAGCGAGCCCACGGCCGCCCCGTCGAATTCGGCCCGTTGCCCCGCGTCGAGGGCGGCGCGGCGCGCCTCCCAGGCCTCGCGCGCCTCCTTGCCGCGCACGCCGAAGGCGCGCCAGGCGTCCAGGATCGCATCGGGCACCGTGAAGGGTGCGTGCGGCCAAACCAGCGCCTCGCGGGTGCCCGCGATCTCGTCGGGCCCAAGCGGCGCGCCGTGGCTCGCTGCGGTGCCGGCCTTGGTCGGCGCGCCGTAGCCGATCACCGTTCGGCACTCGATCATCGAGGGCCGTGGCTCGGCCTTGGCCGCGGCGATGGCCGCCGCCACCGCGGCGGGATCGTGGCCGTCGACGCGCAGTGTGTGCCAGCCGGCGGACTCGAAGCGCGCCCGCGCGTCGTCGGAGCAGGAGAGGCTGGTGGGGCCGTCGATGGAGATGTCGTTCGAATCGTAGAGCACGATCAGGCGGTCGAGCCTCAGGTGACCGGCGAGCGAGATTGCCTCCTGGCTGATGCCTTCCATCAGGCATCCGTCGCCGCAGACGACATAGGTGTGATGGTCCACCAAGTCCTCGCCGAAGCGGGCGGCCATGCTGCGCTCCGCGAGCGCCATGCCGACCGCGTTGGCGAGGCCCTGGCCGAGCGGGCCGGTCGTGGTCTCGATCCCGGCGGCGAGGCCGTACTCGGGATGACCCGCAGTGCGACTGCCGAGCTGGCGAAAGTTGCGGATCTCGTCGATGTCGATGTCCGGATAGCCGGTGAGATAGAGCAGCGAATAGAGCAGCATCGAGCCGTGACCGTTGGACAGCACGAAGCGGTCCCGGTCGGGCCAGTCGGGGCGCGCGGGATCGAACTTGAGGAACTGGCCGAAGAGCACGGTTGCGACGTCGGCAAGGCCGAGCGGCATGCCGGGATGGCCGGAGCGGGCTTGCTCCACCGCATCCATCGAAAGGGCGCGGATGGCGTTCGCCATGTCCCCGTGGTCGACGCGCGGTGCGCGCCCTTCAGCCGTCATGGAAGGCATGGGCCCTCGTCTCGTGCCGCGCCGTCGCGCCGAGAAGTGGGCGCAACATGCCCCCCGCCGGGGTGAGCGTCAACCGCGTGCTCGCGGGAGCTAGAACGAGGAGTTGGGAGTCTTGAGGAAGGCGATTTCCTCCGCCGTGGAGGGGCGCGAGAGCGCCTTGTTGCGATGCGGATAGCGTCCGAAACGGTCGATGATCGCCTTGTGCTGCAGCTCGTATTTCAGGCTCTCGGGATCGTCGATGGATTCGAAGAGTCGCACGGCGATTTCGTGGATGAGGCGCGATTCGCTGTGCTCGTAGGGCATGTAGAAGAACTTCCGGCGTTCCAGCATCACCGCTTGATCGGCACGCGCACGCACCGCCTCCTGCGCGAGCGCCAGCGCCATGCCGTCGCAGGCGAAGGCGCGCGGGTCCTCCCGTTAAAGATTTCGGGAGAACTGGTCGACCACGATGATCTCGGCGAGGCGTCCCTCCGGCGCCTCGCGCCAGTCGTGCAGCTCGCCGAGCGCTGCGCTGGCGTGGAGGGCACCGAACTCGCTGCGGATCGCCTCGTCGAAGGCGGGGTCCTTGGCCCACCACTGATCGGGACCGTTGCGCTCGAACCAGAACGAGAGGACCTGTTCGATCATGTTCCGTTACTCCAGGCTGCCCGCGATTAGCGCCCGTGCCTGCTCCAGTTGCGCCGGCGTGTCGACGCCGAGCGGGACCGTGTCCACGAACGCGACCTCGATGCGCATCCCGTCCTCGAGCGCGCGCAGCTGCTCCAGTCGCTCGCGGCGTTCGAGAGGGCTCGGCGGGAGCGCGACGAAGCGGGCAAGCGACTCGCGCCGGTACGCGTAGAGGCCGATATGGTGCCAGAGCGGGCCTTCGCCGGAAGGCGCGGTCGCACGGGTGAAATAGAGGGCCTGGCCGTGCGTCTCCGCCAGCCGATGCGACACCACGGCCTTCACCACGCTGGGGTCGTCGCGCTCCGCCGGTTCGACGATCTCGGCTGCGAGCGTGCCGATATCGACGGCGGGGTCGGTCAGGAGCGCGAGCGCGCGCGCCGGCAACTTGGGGTCGATGGTGGGCTGGTCGCCCTGCAGGTTGACCACCGCGTCGTGTTCGCCCGCCGGATCGATCGTCTGCAGCGCCTCGAATATCCGGTCGGAGCCCGATGGGTGATCGGGATCGGTCATGATCGCCCGCCCGCAGGCACTCTCGACCGCCTCTGCAACGGCGGGCTCAGCGCAGGCAACCACCACGGGGCCGATGTCTGCAGCCTCGGCCCGCTCAAGCACGTGCACGATCATCGGCCGCCCGTCGATGTCGGCAAGCGGCTTGCCGGGAAGCCGGGTGGAGGCCATGCGTGCTGGAATCAGCACGATGGGGTTCCGTGGGGGCGGCCTGGTGCTGTTGCCGGAAACGCTCATCCGCCTCGATGCGCCTATCCGTCAAGCGGCAGTCATGGGTGCCGTCGCGGCGCGCAGCCAGGCGAGCGTCGCCGTGTCGTCCGCGAGCAGGGGTGCGAGCGTCTCCGCAACACGCGCGTGGTAGGCGTCGAGCCAGGCGCGCTCGTCCGCTGTCAGCATGGCGGGGTCGATGAGGGTTCGGTCGATGGGCGCGAGCGTCAGTGTCTCGAAGCCGAGGAATCCCCCGTCGGTGCCGTCGGCCTCCGTCACCGCCACCAGGTTCTCGATCCGGATGCCGTAGGCGCCGGTCTTGTAGTAGCCGGGCTCGTTGGAGACCACCATGCCAGGCGCGAGTGCAGCCCCGCTGCCCATCCGGGAGATGCGCTGCGGGCCTTCGTGCACGTTGAGGTAGTGGCCGACGCCGTGCCCGGTGCCGTGATCGTAGTCGAGGCCCGCCCGCCACAGGAACTGGCGGGCGAGCGTGTCGAGCTGCGCCCCGGTGGTGCCGCGCGGGAAGCGCGCCGTCGCCAGCGCGATGTGGCCGCGCAGCACGTGGGTGAAGCGGTCCCGGTGCTCCGGCTCGGGCCGGCCGATCGCGACCGTGCGGGTCACGTCCGTGGTGCCGTCCAGGTACTGCCCGCCCGAATCGACGAGGTAGAGGGTGCCGGGCTCCAGCGTCCGATTGCTCTCCTCAGTCACCCGGTAGTGGACGATGGCACCGTTGGGGCCGGCACCCGAGATCGTGTCGAAGCTCGGACCCCGGTAGTGCTCGCCGCCGGCGCGCATCGCCGCGAGCTGTGCAACCGCATCGAGCTCGGTGATCGAGCCGGTCGGGGCGGCTGCGAGCCAGGCCAGGAAGCGGGTCAGCGCCGCACCGTCCCGGCGATGGGCCGCGCGGATGCCGTCGAGCTCGACCGCGTTCTTGCAGGCCTTAGGCAGCGCGCAGGGATCGGCACCGCGAATCACCTCGGCACCGCCGTCCCTCAGCCGATCGACCATCCAGACCGGCGTCGCCGCCTCGTCGATCAGCACCGCCTCGCCCGCGCCGGCAAGCGCGTCGAGCACGTTCGCCATGGTCTCCGGCACCCGCACGTGCACGGCGTTGCCGAGATGCGCCGGCACCTCGGGGAGGAGCTTGCGGCGGTCCACGAACCAGTCTACGTCGCCGCCGCCGTGCACGATGGCGAAGGAGTGGGGAAGGGGGCTGTTGGCGACATCCGCGCCGCGTACGTTGAGCAGCCAGGCGATGGAATCGGGCGCGCTCAGCACCGCAGCGGCAGCGCCCTTTTCCACAAGTCGGCCGGCGACGATCTCTCTCTTGTCGCCTGCTGCGGTGCCAGCGAAGCGCAACGGAAGCGGCGCGATGGGGCCGAGCGGGGCCGGCGGCTGATCCGCCCACAGCGCGTCGATGGGATTGTCCTCGCACGGCACCAGGCGGGCGCCGATGTCGCGGCATGGCGCCGCCATCCGGTCGCGCTCCCGCGCGCCGTGCAGCCGGGGGTCGTAGCCCAGCGCTGCGCCTTCCCCAAGATGCTCCCGAAGCCACGCGTCGGGCGGCTCGTCGGTGACGTGGCGGTGTTCGTAGAGGCTGCCGTCCACTTGTGCTGCCGCCTGCAAGGTATAGCGCCCGTCGACGAAGAGCGCGGCCTGTTCGGCCAGCACAATTGCGATGCCGGCAGAGCCCGTGAAGCCGGTGAGCCACGCCAGCCGCTGCGAGCGCCGGGCGATGTACTCGCCCTGGTGCTCGTCGCTGAGCGGCACCACGAAGCCGTCGAGGTCGCGCTTGGCTAGCTCGGCCCTGAGCACCGCAAGCCGGGACTCCTGATGCGGGGTGTCGATCCCGTCCGGTGCCTCGACATAGCTCCGTCGCAAAGCCTCGAAGGGCTCGGCGTATGCTGCACCAGCGTCGGCGTTCGGGTGGATCAGGCGGAGCCAGTCCCGGTCCTGCACCGCCGCCGCGGCGACTCCCCGCACCAGGGCTTCGACCTCGTGGACTGGTGTGTCGATGCCAGCCTCGGCAAGCGCCTGCGCCAGCGTACCGGTCGGTGCAGTTTTCTCGGACATGGTGGCATTTCTGCCAGTGCGCCGCTCACCGCGTCAATATCAGCGTGACCCAGGCGCCGAGCTGGATGCGCCGTCTGAGGCGAAGTCGCCGCGTGCGGAAGGCCGTGAGCACCAGCCGTTCTTCGTCGGCGAGAAGGCCGGAGAGCACCGCAGCGCCGCCCGGTCGCAAGTGCCGGGCGAAGTCCGGCGCCATCGCGGCAATGGGCTTTGCCCTGATGTTTGCGACGATAAGGTCCACCCGGCCGAGCCGTCCCACAGCACCCGCGCGGACGCCTTCTCCCCTCAACACCGCTATCCGGCGCGAGACCCCGTTCTGCCTCACCGTTTCCCGTGCCGTGTCTACCGCCATGGGGTCGCTATCCAGGGCGAGCACCCGCGCCGGCCATAACCGCGCTGCCGATACCGCGAGGATGCCGGAGCCCGTACCGACGTCCAGCACACGGCGCACCCGCCGGTGGCGGGCGAGCCAGTCGAGTGCGAGCAGGCAACCCTGGGTCGACTCATGCCGGCCGGAGCCGAAGGCGGGGCCGGCATCGATGAAGAGGGCGAAGCGCTGGCGGGGCGGGGCCTGGTGCGCGCCCACGATCCTCAAACGCCCGATCGAGAATGGCGGAAAGGAGGCCAGGGACTGCGCCTCCCAATCGGCGGGACGCACCGGCTCGATCGCCGTGTTGTCGGGCGCCGCGCCGGCTGCCTGGAGGAGCGCCAGCAGCCGCGCGGGCCGCGCATCCTCAGCCAACGGGGTAGTGCCAAACATCGTGACCCGCAGCGCGTCTCTCGGCCCATCGCGGGCCGGATGCATTGCGTCAGCTGTTTCGGCCACCACGGCATCCGTGAGGTCTTCAAGCGCCCTCTCCAGCGCCTCGAAGACAGCCCGGTCGAGGGCCACCTGGAGCCGCCAGCCCTGGGCCTCGGGGCGTTTTCCGCTCACTGCCGTCCCCAGCACCGCCCAATTCCGGCTAAGATGGGACCCTCGGAACGCACGGTCGGAGACCCGAGATGCCTGAGACGCCGGACTGGCAACGTTTCCTGAGCCCGGATGACAGGGAGACCATCGAGCGCGGCCGTTGGGCCAAGCGCGTCGGCTTCGGCGCGCGCCCGGCCGTCATCCTGATCGATGTGCAGAACTACATGGTGGGGGAGGAGGGCAACCACGACTTGGCCGCCTATCCCTACAGCTGCGCCACCGGCTGGGGTGCCGTTTGGCAGACCAAGCGCATCGTCGGCGCGGCCCGCGCCGCCGGCGCACCGGTGATCTACACCCGCTTCGCCATCGACCGCACCGTCGGCGACGCCGGGCTGTTCGACGCCAAGATCGGTGCCGAGGCGGGCGAGAACGTCTACTTCGAAGGAACGCACGGCGGCGAAATCGTGGGCGCGGTGGCGCCCGAGCCCGGCGACCTGGTCTTCACCAAGAAGAAGCCGAGCTCCTTCCACGGCACGCCCCTCCTGCCCTATCTGATCGACCGTGCCATCGATACGCTGATCGTCACCGGCGGCGCCACCTGCAACTGCGTCCGGGCCACGGTCTTCGACGCGTTTTCGTACAATTACCGCACCATCGTACCGGCGGACGCGGTGTTCGACCGCCTCCCGATCAGCCACGCGATCAACCTGTTCGACATGAACCGCTGCTCAGCCGACGTGACGGACACCGAGTCCGTTCTCGCCTATTTCGCCGAGCAGGCCCAGCGCGCGGCCTGTCGCTAGCAAGTGTAGTTGTCCGTTTTTGGTAGCACATTGATTGTCCGCTC
>JAPPKP010000150.1 GCA_028819955.1 Rhodospirillaceae bacterium
TGTTCTATTTCGACAACACGATGCCCTGGGGCTACCCCAACAACCCGTTCGCCGACCTGGCCGGCGTCAACGAGATGAGCGAGCCGCGCGCTGTTCTCGCCATGCGGGTCACCTACTTCCACTGGGGCTTCCACGGCTGGGCGGTCTACGTGATGGTGGGCCTCTGCCTGGCCTACTTCGGGTTCCGCAAGAAGCTGCCGCTGACCCTGCGCTCGGCGCTCTACCCGATCATCGGCGAAAAGATCTACGGCCCCGCCGGCCATGCGGTCGACCTGCTTGCCGTGTTCGGGACCGTGTTCGGCGTCGCGACCTCGCTCGGCCTCGGCGTGAGCCAGATGGCGACCGGCCTCAACCATCTGTTCGGAATCGACCCCGGCGTCATCACGCAGGTCATCCTGATCGTGATCATCTCGATCGTGGCGACGCTCTCGGCGGTCTCCGGGGTCGGCAAGGGCATCCGCATCATCTCCGAATGGAACATCTGGCTCAGCATCGTGCTGGTCGCCTTCTTCCTGTTCGGCGGCCCGACGAAGTGGCTGCTGGGCCTATTCGTCACCTCCGTGGGCGACTACCTCTGGCACTTCATCCCCATGGGCTTCCAGATCTTCAATACCGAAGGCGCAGCGGCCTGGCAGGGCGGATGGACGATCTTCTACTGGGGCTGGTGGATCTCCTGGGCTCCCTTCGTCGGCATGTTCATCGCCAGGATCAGCCGCGGGCGCACGATCCGCGAGTTCATGGTCGGCGTGATGTTCGTGCCCACCACCATCGCGTTCCTGTGGCTCTGCATCTTCGGCGGCAACGCCATGTACGCCGAGCTGGAGGCGGCCGGCGGCGTCGGCACCGCCGGGATTGCCCAGCTCGTGCGGGACTGGAACCTGCCCGCCTCGCTCTACGGCACCATCGACCTGGTGACGGGCATTTCGTGGCTGAACTGGATCATGGCCGCGCTCGCGACCTTCCTGCTGGCGACGTGGTTCATCACGTCATCGGATTCGGGCACGCTCGTCATCACCACCATGCTCAGCATGGGCAGCGACAACCCGCCGCGGAAGTTCCGCATCTTCTGGGGGCTGGGAGAGGGGTTCGTCGCGGCGGTGCTGCTGCTCGCCGGCGGCCTGAAGGCGCTTCAGACCGCCTCCATCGCCGCCGCCCTGCCGGTCAGCATCATCATGCTCATGATGACCTTCGGCATCATCAAGTCCCTGCACGAGGACCCGAGCGCCGTGCCCATGCCGAGCGACGGCAAGGCGCCGGACGGCACCAGCTTGAAAGGCGACATTCCACGTTGAGGCTGGCCGCCATGAGAGCGCTCGGGGTCGGAACAAGAAGGGGAGCGGAGATGGCATCTTGTCGGGGGATCGGAGCCCTTGTCCTGTCACTCGCCCTGTTGGCGTCGGTCCCGGCATTTGCCGAGGACGAGCCGGCGGAGGAGGGGGTCGCGGCACCGACGAAGGAGCTGACCATCGTCTCCTGGGGCGGCGCCTACACCCGAAGCCAGATGCTGGCCTACGTGAAGCCCTACCGCCTGCTCAGCGGCGAATGGGTGTGGATGGAAACCTACAACGGCGGGCTCAAGGAGATACGCGAGCAGGTCGAGACCGAGAACGTGACTTGGGACGTGGTGGACTTCGAGCTCTCGGACCTGATCCGGGGCTGCCGCGAAGGCCTGCTAGAGGAGCTCGACCACGGCACGCTGCCGCCGGGCGACGACGGCACGCCCGCGGCGGACGACTTCATCCCCGGCGCGTTCACCCCCTGCGGCGTCGGCCAGACCGTGTGGTCGACGGTGGTGGCCTACGATGGCGAGGCGGTCGGCGAGAGCGCTCCCTCCACCCTTGCCGACTTCTTCGACGTCGACGAGTTCCCTGGCAAGCGCGGCCTGAGGCGCGATCCACGCGTGATTCTCGAATGGGCCTTGATTGCCGACGGCGTGGCGCCGGCCGACGTCTATGCGACGCTGGAGACCGATGACGGGCTCGATCGTGCATTCTCGGTCATGGACGAGATCAAGAACCACATCGAGTGGTGGGAGGCGGGCGCGGACCCGATCCGCCTGCTCGATTCCGACGAGGTCGTCATGACCTCGGCGTGGAACGGGCGCATGTATCGCCCGATCGTGGAGGACGGCAAGCCCTATGCCATCCTGTGGGACGGGCAGATCTGGGACATCGATTCCTGGGGCATCCCCAAGGGCAGCGACAACCTGCGCAAGGCCATGGACTTCATACGCTTCGCGACGGGCACGGGGCCGCTCGCGGAGCAGACGAAGTACATCTCCTACGGCCCGGCCAGACTTTCCTCCATGGCGCTGGTGGCCGATGAGACCAAGCCGCACCTGCCCACCGCGCCCGAGAACCTCACCCGCGCCCTGCAGACGGACGCCGCGTGGTGGGCCACGCACCACATCGCGCTGACCGAGAAGTTCGAAGAGTGGCTGGCGAGCGGCGGACGCGGCCTCTCAGGCTCGGCCCGCTGAGCGCAATCGTTCCGCCGGGCGCTCGCAGGCCTCCGACCCTCTACCTCACCAGCCAAACCAGAAGGCCCGCTGCGCCGGGACACGGCGAAGCACGCGCCCGTCTGCGGCGGTGAGCGCGTGCTCGTCCATCGTCCAGATCGCGCCGGATCAGCGCCTCGCCGGACGTGTCGAAGTACGCCGAGAATCGCGGGTCGATGAGGCTGTAGAGCGCGCTCTTGAAGGCGGCATAGCGCGGGTGCCGCGCCTCGGGTGCATTCCACATCGCGCGTTGCCAGGCGTCGAGGTCGCGGCCGTGCCCGGCGCCGACCCGGACGGTCAGCCCGCGAGCGCCTCAATCTCGCTCTTGAGGTCCTCCAGTTCGGCGCCTCCGGCCATCAGCTGCCGAATGTCCTTTTGCACGAGATCGTCCCGGGTGCCGCGCCCGATCACTTCGCCCAGCGACAGGAAGGTGTAGCGATCGGCCACGAGACGGGCGTGGCTCTCGTTGTGCGTGATGAAGATGATGGCGATGTTGCCGCGCGCGCGGACCCGCATGATCGTCTTCAGCACTTGCATCTGCTGCTTCTGGCCCAGCGCCGAGGTGGGCTCGTCGAGGATCAGCACATGCGCTCCGAAGTAGATCGCGCGTGCGATCGCAAGCGTCTGGCGCTGGCCGCCCGACAGGGTGCCGACCGGCTGGCGCGGATTGGCGATGTCGATGCCGATCAATTTCATCTGTTCCAGCGCGATTTCGTCCATGCGGGCGTCGTCCAGGACGCCGAACAGCTCGGGCTTCTTCATCAGCTCGCGGCCCATGAAGAAGTTGCGCGACACCGGCATCAGCGGCGCGAGCGCCAGGTCCTGATAGACCGTGCCGATGCCCACATCCGCCGCATCGCGCGGCGAGCGGAACGCGACCGGTCGACCGTCAACCCGAATCTCGCCAGATGTCGGAGGGTAGACGCCGGAGAGGATCTTGATCAGCGTCGACTTGCCGGCCCCGTTGTCGCCGAGGAGCGCATGGATCTCGCCGGGATAGACCTCGAGGTCGACACCATCCAAGGCTCGCAGTTCGCCGAACCGCTTCACGACGCTTTTCATTTCGACGACCAGGTCCAAGCGCAATCCTCCGCCTGCTTCGACGTCTAGTGAGGCGCAAACATCTTCGGAAAAACACCCCTGATGGCAACCAGTCCGACCAAGGCCAATCCGAGCACGATCTGATAGGCGAAGATGTTGATTCCCTGCAAGATGAGCCCGTGCTTGAGCGCGAGCAGGGTGGCGACTCCCAGGAACGCTCCCCAGACCGTTCCGGCCCCGCCCAGCAAGGCGCAGCCACCTATGATGGTAGCCGCGATCGCCTCGAACTCCATCGCCGTCGCGGTGGTCGTCGAGACCGAGGACAGGTTGGACGCCGTGATGATGCCTGCGAACCCGGCCAGGACGGCCGAGATCATAAACGCGCGGATCTTGACCCAGCCCACCGGCACGCCTGTCGCCAAGGCGGCAGTCGCATCGCCGCCGACGGCGTAGATGTGACTGCCGAAACGCGTTCTGGCCATTACGAAGGTGAACGCCGCAAGAATGAACGCGCAGATCGGCACGGCATGGTGGAGTCCGAGCGACTTGCCCCCCAGCAGCTGCAACCAGAAGGAGCCGCGGATCTCGTCGGGAATGACGAGAGCGTAGCCGCCCGTGACGTACTCGACGAGCCCGCGATAGACGAACAGGAAGCCCAGAGTCACGAGGAGGGAGGGCAGCTGCAGCCGCCAAGTGAGGATGCCGTTGACGTATCCGATCAGGGCGGCCAGCAGGAGGGCCAGCAGAAGGGCCGGCAGCGGTCCGATGTCGGCATTCAGGAGCATGACGAAAATCATGCTGACGAAGGCGTAGACCGAGCCTACCGAGAGATCGAACTCGCCCGAGATGATGACTACGGCCTGGCCGATCGCGACGATACCGAGCCAGGAGATGTCGCGCAGAAGGCTCGGCAGGTTGTTGAACCAGGCCACGCCGATCAGCACGGCAAGAAGCGCGAACAGCAGGACGACGCTCAAGGCCGCAATCGACTCGCGACGAGCTGTCAAGACTCTCACCGTCCGCCTCTCGTCCCAGCCATCGATACCGTCCCCCGCTCCGGTCTCCTAGTGTCGTGTTTCTGAAGTTCATTAGCATTCGGACTGGCCGGTGCGCGGTCTCTCCGACCGAGTCTCTCTCTCACCTCGTCATGCCCGGACTTGATCCGGGCATCTCTCTCAGCAAGGCCCACCCGTCGCCGGGCAAACACGTGGATGGCCGGAATAAATCCGGCCATGACGCGGAAAGGGCGCCGGGCAGTTGGATAGAAACATCCAGAACGGGGCACTAGTTCAAGAGCCCCATGCGTTGGTGCATGAGTTTCGACACCACGAGGAAGCCGATCAGGATGGCCCCGACGAGGGCGATGTACCAGGACGTCGGCGCCCCCATCATCATCAGCCCGCCCTTGAGCGAGGAAAGCACGAAGACTCCCAGGATCGGCCCCCAGATCGATCCGATCCCGCCGCTCAGCGTACAGCCGCCGATCACTGCGGCTGCGATCGTCTCCAGCTCCATCTTGACGCCCGAGGTCGAATAGACGGAGCCCTCCTGGCAGACCGTCATGATGCCGGCGAGGCCGGCCAGGCCGGAGCATATGACGAAGGCCTTGGTCTTGACCGCGTTCACCGGAACGCCGTTGGCGAGCGCCGCGCTCGGCTCGCCGCCGGCAGCCATGACATGGCTGCCGAACCGGGTGCGCGCCAGGACGAACACGAAGGCCGCCGTCAGGATCAGGAGGATTATGAACGTTACGCTGACGTCGAAGACTCGATCCTTGAGGAACTGTACGACCAAATCTCTGCGATACTCTCTAGGAATACTGAGGCTGAACCCCTGAGTGGAAATGTAGGCGATACCCCGATAGACGAACATCCCGCCCAGTGTGACGATCATGGAAGGCACATGAAAGCGCACCGTCAGCACGCCGTTGAGGAAGCCGATGGCACAGGCCGTGGCCAAAGCCAACAGCATCGACGGGACGACGCCGATCGCGAGACTGTCCATGGTCCAGATGAACACGACCCCGGCGACGGCAAAGACCGAGCCGACCGAAAGGTCGACCTCGCCGCTGGTCATCAAGAGCGCCTGTCCGATGGCGATAACGCCGATCGGAGCAGCGACCCGCAATACGCTGGGGATCGAGTTCAGCCACGCGCCGTCCGTGCTGGCGACGAAGAACAGCACGATCAACAGCGTGCCAATGACGACGCCCGTTTCCACGCGGCCCAGCAGCCGCGTCCTGACGATCAGGGCGAGACGGCCCGGAGCGCTAGCCCGCATTTCTCACCATGTTGCACCGACTCGGGATCGACGGCCGCTCCCACGACTTGTCGCCGCAGCAGGACGGCACTCCATAAGACAGTCTCGAATGGGCGTTGTCTTCAACAATTCAGTCGCATCGATGCGCAGAACAATGCGCCGGCGCAGCGCCGACGATTTGCCGATCGAAGCGCTCGACGCCGAAGTCTCCGGCGCCTGCCGTGCCGGCCTGAACCCGAACTGGTTGCGCTCTCGACGCCTAAGTCCCTGGACATGTCCTTTCGGACAATGGAAGCGAAGCCGGCGAGGCCACGGATACGACCTCGCCGGCGCCTCTCCAACGAACGGTTCGGACGCGGCCTAGAAGGGCGACAAGTCGTAGTAGGCGTCTTCGCCGAGGACGGAGATCACCACGTCCTTGAAGCCTTGCGCATTGTTGGCGTCGACGATCATGGGACCGGTGGCGATCGGCGTGACGGGCCACATCTGGGACTGGTTGTAGTGATAGAGCACCTCGTAGGCATACGGCGCCTGGATCGGGAGCTGCTGGCTGAACGTCGCCAGGCACAGGCCAGCGAGCACGCATTCCAGCGACGACGGCGAGGCGTCCGCGGTTGTCACCAGGATGTCTTCGCGACCCAGCTCCTCGACCACGTCGGTCATCCACTTGTTGGCATTCGTTGCGGCGAACAGCGCGCCCACATCCGGGTTGGCGACGATGTAGGACCTGATGATGTCCTTCGCCTTGAGCGGCTCCTCTCCGATGGCGACCCTGTCGGTCGCGACGCCTTCCGGCATGGCGGAGAAGAAGCCCGCGGCGCGCTGCTCCTGGCCTGCATGGCCCAAGTGAGCCATGAGGTAGGCCACGCGATCCGGGGTTCCTTCCTTTAGAACGCGCTTGCCGATGACCGCGCCGACGATCGATTCGTCCGCGCCGACCCAGGTCAGGTAGAGACCTTCGAGCTTGGCCTCCTCCTCCGGCTGGGGCGGATGCGAGGTCACGGAGACGAAGGGGATGCCCTTCTCCTGGGCGGCACGTAAGCCCGGCAGCAGCGCGTCCACCGACGAGATGTGCATGGCGATCCCGTCCGGATCGGCGTTCAGCACCGTGTCGAGGAACTTGGCATGCTCGGCCGGGTCATAGTTCTCGGGGCCGACATACCTGATCTCCACGTCAGGATGCGAAGCCATGTAGGCTTCGCCGGCCTTGATGTGGAACTGGACGTTGGCGTCCACCATTCCCCACAGGATATGGTAGAAGGTGTACTTCGTCTCGGCGAAGGCTCCGCCGGAGAACAGCACCGCGGCGATTGCGGCACTCAGTCCGAGAAAGCCGGTCTTCAATGCCTTCATGAACTCCTCCCATTTGCGCGTGGTTTGTCATGACCTCGTGGACGCCCGGTCGGCGCCATCGGAACAGTCCGCCGTCACCACGCAAACCCTGATCCTCTTGGAGCGGCGGGCCTATTCCAGTTCAATTCTAGCCCACATTTGCATCCCATTCCAAAGAGCACTCAAATCTTGCCGAGCGCGCGCAGCACCTTCTGGGGCGTGAACGGCATGTCGGTGAGCCGTGCGGCGAAGGGTGCAAGCGCGTCGTTGAGCGCATTCATCACCGCAGCCGGCGCGCCGCAGGTGCCGGCCTCGCCCGCCCCCTTGGCACCGAGATCGGACTCCGATGTGGGCGAGACCGCATGGCCGCAGCGCATGTCGGGCAGCTCCGCCGCCATGGGCACGAGATAGTCCGCCATGGTGGCGTTCAGCAACTGCCCGTCGCTGTCGTACACGCACTGCTCCCAGAGCGCGGCGCCCAGCCCCTGCACGATGCCGCCCCGGATCTGCTCGTCCACGAGCAGCGGGTTGATGACGGTGCCGCAGTCCTCGATGCACCAGTGATCCAGCAGGGAGATGAAGCCGGTCTCGACATCGACCTCCAGGTAGGAAGCCTGCGCGCCGTTGGTGAAGGCGAAAGGGTATTGGCGCGGGACATAGTGGCGGGTCGCGACCAGCTCCGACTGGAAGCCATCCGGCAGGGTATCGGGCCGGTAGT
>JAPPKP010000065.1 GCA_028819955.1 Rhodospirillaceae bacterium
CCTACGAGACCATCGTCTCGCGCGGCATCATCCAGGCGACGCGGCAGGCGGCGCGCGAGGGCTTCGATGCGCTCGCCATCGGCTGCTTCTACGACACCGGGCTGCACGACGCCCGCGAGATTTCGGGCGACATGATCGTGACCGCGCCGTGCCTCGCCTCCTGCGAGATCGCGTCGAGCCTCGCCAACCGCTTCGGCATCATCGTCGGCCGGCGCAAGTGGGTGAACCAGATGAACGCGGTGGCCCGCGAGCACGGCTACGGCGAGCGTCTCTCGGGCTTCTACCACGTGGAGCTCGGGGTCAACGACTTCCAGACCGATCACGCCGAGACCGAGCGCCGGCTGGTCGCGGCAGGCAAGCGCGCGGTGGAGGAGGACTACGCGGAAGCGCTGATTCTCGGCTGCACGTTGGAGATCGGCTTCTACCGCGAGGTCGAGAGGGCCGTTGGCGTGCCCGTGATCGACCCCTCCATCGCGGCGCTGAAGCGCGCCGAGTACGCCGCGAACCTCAAGCGCCAGTGCGGCTGGGTGCCGAGCCGCATGTGGTCCTGCGAGCCGCCGCCGGAGGAAGAAATCGAGCGCTTCGGCGGCTTCGACAATGGCGATGCCTTCGCCCAACGCCTGGTCGTCGAGGCCGAGTGACGCGTGGATGACGTAACAATCGCGTGTGATTCGCCCATAAGACGACGCTTCCCAGGTGCGGGAGGCCTTGCGAGGCGCCATACTCGATTAGGTATGGCAATTGGGCGGCATGATTCGGTCATGCGCGGACTGATCGTTGGCGCGATTTCGCTGCTCGCAGCCAGCTTGCTCACGCTCTCCGCGGCGCAGGCGGCATTCAAGCTGGAAGGCAGGCCCAAGGTCGCGATGCTCCACTTGGCAACCGTCGACGACGGCGGCTGGTCGGAGGCGCTGGACCGCGCACGGGTCAAGACCCAAGAGGCGCTTGGGCTGAAGATTGCCTTCAGCCAGAAGGTGCCCGAGGACGGGGCGATCGTCCTGCAGCTGGTCGATCGCTACGTGCGCGAGGGCTACAACATCATCATCGGCACCTCGTGGGGCTACGGCGAAGCCCTGCTCAGGGCTGCGCGCAAGCATCCCCATGTGGCGTTCCTGAACTGCGCCGGCGCGACCACGGCCTCCAATCTGGAGAGCTTCTACGCCCGCACCTATCAGGGCTGGTACCTCGCCGGGATCATCGCCGGCCACCTGACCCGAACCGAGAAGATCGGCGCCATCGGGGCCTATCGAATGGGCCCGGTGACATGGGACCTCAACGCCTTCCTGCGCGGGGCCCAATCGGTGAACCCGGCCGTCGAGATGATCGGCGTCTACGTCAACTCATGGTACGACCCGGGCAGGGAGAGGCAGGCGGCCGAGAGCCTGCTGGCACGGGGCGTCGACGTGTTGGGCTCGACCCTGAGCGCGCCGGGGCCGCACCGCGCGTTTCAGGACCGGGGCAGGTGGTCGGTGGGCTTTCAGATCGACATGTCCGGCGAGGCGCCGAAGGGCGTCGCGACCTCGATGGTCTACAAGTGGGAGGCGTACCTGATCCCAACCATCAGGGCGATCGTCGAAGGCACCTGGTCGCCCGAAGTTCGGGGCTGGTGGAAGGGACTGGACGCCGGTGTCCTGGATTTGGAGCCCATCGCGACCTGGGTGTCGCGCGCTGCGGTGGCGGACGTCGAGCGGGCGCGCGCGAAGATGATCGCGGGTGAGCTCGATCCCTTCCAAGGGCCGCTCTACCGCAACAACGGCACGCTTGCGGTGCCGGATGGCGACGTCCTCTCCGACCAGGGGCTGCGGAGAATGACCTACCTCATCCAGGGCGCCGTCGATATTTCGCTGAGGGACTGAAGCGGCGGCGCACCAGTCCGCCTCTTCGAAGGCGACGTCGGTCCTGCACGGGATCTATGCGCTCAGTCCGACGACCTGGCGAAGGTGAGTGGACTGCCGCGCCGCCGTCAGGAGGAAACTGGCCACTGCCGCGCGAGAGATGGAGCCACCGCCCTTGGGAAATGCGTCTTCGGCATGGCGGTACCCGGTGCCGGTGTCGTTGGTGAGAAAGCCCGTTCGGGCGATCGTCCAGTCGAGGCTGGAGGAGCGGATCCGTTCTTCCATCAGACGCGCTTCCTTCACGGCGTGCGACGCGAGCCGCCGCAGGACGCGATCGAGCAGCCTGTCGCTCGGGAACAGCAACGCAGAGGACATCGCCAGAAGCCTGTTGACGTCACTTCCCTGCATGGCGTCGACAATCGAGCTTGCGGACTCGGAGTAGATGGCGGCGGAAGCCCGCGTCGGTCGGCGCGGTCCCAGTGTGGAAATCACCATGTCCTGGCCGGGCAGAAGCGCCTCCAGAACCCTCGGGTCGCAAGGGCTCCCGACGCGCACTTCCAATCGCTCATGGCTGAGCTCGGCGAGCTTGCCTTCGGCGCGCACCAGCGCGGTGACCGTGTCGCCGGCCCTCAGGGCCTGAACAATGACCTCTCGCCCGGTTCCCCCGTTGGCGCCCAGCAGAACGATGTTCACGCGCACCCCTTCAGATGTGGCGGAGACCATCCGGCATCGGACGCAGCAGCCGCGCCAGCCTGCCCGGCCAAGTAATCTAGGAACCGGACGCTTGGCCCTCGGCCAGAGGATCGAAGTCGGCCTTGGGCGCCCGGCAATCGGGGCAGCACCAGTCGTCCGGCAACGCCCCGAAGGGCGTGCCCGGCGGGGTCTCGCGCTGCGCCTCGCCCTTGGCAGGATCGTAGACGTAGCCGCACCAGCGGCACTGATAGCGCGTCATCGAAAGTGTCGCTCACGAACGACGGCGCGCGACCGGCCCAACCGGCCGCGCGCCGGCTTCCCGGTCAGTGAATGCCGAGCTTCTCCGCAGCCATCTGCGTGCCCTTGATGCGGGACTCGATCTTCTGGAACGCCACGTCGCGGGCGTAATCCGGCGAGCCGTGATTGGGCTTCACGTCGATGCTGAAGGGCGAGAATCCGCAATCGTCGGTGGACGCGATCTGCTCCTTCGGCAGGTGGTTGGCGGCGGCGACCAGCTGCTCGCACACCTCCTCAGCGGACTCCACCCGCGGGTTCTGCGGGTTGATGACGCCGATGTAGGCCATCTGCGCGACCCCGTTGGCGTCCGTGCGGATGGCGGCCGCGATGTCCTTGTAGACCTGCTCCTGGTTCCGCTCGCTCTTGAACTGGATCATGAAGTAGCCGGCGTTGAGCTGGAACATGCTGGGCAGCAGGTCGTTGTAGGGCACGTCGGCGCTGTGCACCGAATCGCAGTCGCCGCCGGGGCAGGTGTGGATGCCGATGTTCACCCGCTCCTCCGCCGTGAAGCGGTCGAGCACCGCGTTGATCAGCCCGATGAAGTGGGGAAGCATCTGGCGGCCGGTCCAGGGATTGCGCGAATCGTTGCGGCAGGAGAGCCGGCCTTCGGTGAAGTCGATGGAGACCCTGACGGCGCCTGCGGCGAAAGCCTCGCGCACGTCCTTCTCGCACTCGTCGACCAGGTCGGCCTCGAACGCCTCGCGCGAATATCCCTCGATCTCCTCGTCCAGCGGGTAGAGCAGCGCGAGCATCGAGGGCGCGATCACCGCCTGCTTCATCGGCTTGGTCGCGGACTTGATCGAGAGCTTGAGGGAATCGGCAGCGAAGCTCTTGTAGCGGAACGGGCCGCCGGTGAGCCGCGGCAGCTGGCGGTGGTGGCCATCGGCGAAGATGGCGAAGTACTGGCCGCCGCCCGCAAGGTGGTCGGCGAGGCCCGTCCCCGCCAGCGTGTCGGTGATCGGATAGGTCGCGAAGCTCGACCAGCGCTGCTCGCCGTCGGAGACGATGGGCGAGCCGGTGGCCTCCATGCGCGAGATCGAATCGCGCACCGCCTCCTCCTGCTCGGCCTCAAGGTCCGCCTTGGTGATGTCGCCCGCATCGTAGGCGGCATAGGCGGCCTGAAGCTTGGACGGGCGGGGCAACGAACCCACGGGCTCCGTCGGGATTCCTGTTGCAGTGCGGGGATCGTAGGTCATCGGTCATCTCCCTGTTTCTGGCGATAGTTGCCGTCATCGTCCCACAAGAGCGGCGCAGCACACAACAAAAGGCGGGCGGGAGGCGAGTCACGCTCAGCTCCGCATGCTCCGGACCATGGTCCGGTAGTCGGCGATGGAAGACGGCCGCATGCTTGGCACTGTGCGCGACGCGACTGCTCATCAAGCGAGGACCATGAACAAGGCAACCGTCCACCCCTTTCTCCTCCCCTATCAGGTCCGCTGGGTGTCGGACGGGGCCGGCCTCAAGGTGATCGAGAAGGCGCGTCGCGTCGGCATCTCGTGGACGGAAGCCTACGACGCGGTGATGCACGCGGGCTGGGCGGGCGGCGGCAACGTCTACTACCAGGCCTACAACCTGGAGATGACGCGCGGCTTCATCGAGGACTGCGCAAGCTGGGCACAGGCGCTGCAGATCGGCGCTGACGCCTCGGGCGAGACCCTGATCGGGGAGGCCGGGCGGAGCGTCCAGGCCTACCGCATCGCCTTTCCTTCGAGGCGCGAGATCCTCGCCATGACGTCTGCGCCCCGTGCCTTCCGCTCCAAGGGCCGGCCCGGCGACCTCGCCATCGTCGATGAGGCGGCGTTCGTCGACGATCTTGGCGAGGTGCTCAAGGCGGCGCTGGCCTTCCGCGTCTGGGGCGGGCGGACGCATGTCATCAGTACCCACAACGGCGAGGCCAGCCCCTTCGCCGCGCTCTGCCGCGATCTGCGCGAAGGCGTGCAGCCCGGCTCGATCCACCGCGTCACCCTGAAGCAGGCGTTGGCGCAAGGCCTTTACCGCTGCATCTCGGAGGCGCAAGGGCAGCCCTGGTCGGCCCAGGGCGAGGCGGCGTGGGAAGCGGAGCTCAGGGCGGAATACGGCACACATGCGGGCGAAGAGCTCGACTGCATCCCTACCGCCGGCGAGGGCGCCTGGCTCGCGTGGGAGGCGATCCGCGCCTGCGAGGACCCGGCGGCAGGCGACTCCGCCGCCTTCAGCGGGGGAGCCGCCACCGTTGGCGTGGACGTGGCCAGACGGCGCGACCTCTGGGTCGCTGCGGTGCTCGAGCAGGTGGGCGACGTGCTCTGGCTGCGCGATCTGGCGGTCCGTCAGGGCATCCCCTTCAGCGCGCAGCGGGCGATCGTGGGCGATCTTGCGGCGCGCTATCGGCCGGTGCGGATCGCCGTGGACCAGACCGGCATGGGCGAGGCCGTGGTGGAGCAGCTGCAGGAGGACCTCGGCCGGACCGTCGTCGAGGGTGTGCTGATGACCGGGCCGCGCCGGCTCGATGTCGCGACGGCGCTGCGCGAGGCGGTGGAGGACAGGCGGCTCCGCATCCCGCCCGACGGCGAGCTCAGGCGCGATCTCCATGCCGTCCGCGCCGAAGCGGGGCCGACCGGGGCGCCGCGGCTGCTTGCGGAGCGTTCGGGCACCGACGGCCACGCCGACCGATTCTGGGCGCTGGCGCTGGCCTGCACCGCCGCCCGCGACGGCAGCGCGTCCATCGGGGGCGCGAGCGCCGGCCCGCGTGCCGCCGGCCTCGCAGGCTTTTATTGAGATCGCGCGGCCTGGGGCCCGCGAAAAAGACCCCGGACCATGGTGCGGTGCCCAGGGCGCGGCGTCTGCGTCAGAATCGCGCCATGACGTGCAGGGGCGAGCGAGCCCCGGCGGGCGGAGGCCGCCTCATTCTCGCGCCCGCGAGCCCATGTGTTGCGTGCGCAACCCCGTTTGGCGCGCTCGCGACCCTTCGGGCGCGGGCGGTTCGGGCGTGCACGGCATCCCGCTTATGCCAATCGATCCCACTTGTCCCACCGAATCCCGCTTATCCCACTTATCCCACTTATCCCACTTATCCCACCGCATCCCACTTGTCCCACCGCATCCCACTTGTCCCACCGCATCCCACTTGTCCCACCGAATCCCGGCGAATCCCGCTTCAGTCTTGTGCCGGCCATCCCACTCGCGTCTCTCCCGCTCCCCGGTGGAGCGGATGGCGTAACGTGGGCCGTGGCCCTGGCGAGAGGTGCGGGGTAGGCTTCGGCGCGCGCGGATCGAGGGACAGAGGACGGAGCGGGGGCGATGGAGCGGATACGGGTTGGCGTGATCGGGGTCGGCTGGTTCGGGACGGTGCATTGCCGGGTCATCGCGGGCCACCCGGAGCTTGAGCTTGCGGCCCTCTGCGATGCCTCGGAAGAGCGGCTCGCGGAGATGGCGCGGGAGCACGGCGTCGGGCGCACCTGCACCGACTATCGGGAGCTCGCGGAGGACCCGGAGATCGACGCGCTCGCGGTCGTGACCCCTTGGGAGCACCACGCCGCGCCGACCCTCGCCGGGCTCGCGGCCGGCAAGCACGTGCTCGTCGAGAAGCCGATGGCGTCCACGGTGGAGGACTGCCAGCGCATGTGCGATGCCGCCGGCGACGGCGGCGCCATCCTGATGGTGGGCCACGTCTGCCGCTTCAACCCGCGCTACATCGCCGCCAAGCAGGAGATCGACGCGGGCCGAATCGGCACGGTGGTGGCGATCAACGCGCGGCGCAACGTGCCGGCGCAGTGGGTCACCGGCCAGCTCCAGACCATCGGCCCGGTGCTGCACACCTGTTCCCACGACACCGACATGATGCGCTGGCTGACAGGCGCGAGCGTCGTGCGCGTCTACGCCCAGACCGTCAACACGCTCGGCCTGCCGCACGACGACGTGGCGCAGGTGATGTACCGCTTCGACAGCGGCGCGAGCGCGATCTACGAGGGCGCCTGGAACATGCCGGACAAGACGCCCTTCGACCTCGACGAGCGCATGTCGGTGATCGGCACCGAGGGTTTTGTTCACATCCAGGACACCTTCCCCAGCATCGGCATCTGCACCAGGGACGGCTTCAAGAGCCCGGACACCACCTACTGGCCGGAGCTGCACGGCGTCACCGGCGGCACGCTGCGCGACGAGTGGTCCTACTTCGCGCAGTGCATCCGCGAGGGCACACGGCCCAAGGTGATCACGCCGGAGGAGGGGAGGGAGGTCGTGAGGACCGTGCTCGCCGCGGGCGAGTCGGCGGCCAGCGGCCGGGTGGTGACGCTCGACTGACGCGCGCCGAGCACCCTTCCGCCAACGCGGCATCTGCGCCATGATCCCGCGCACACACGGCACGGATGGGGAGAGGGTCATGGCCAAGGTACTCGTAATCGTTCCCTTCGCCTTCGACGAGAAGGGGCTCGCAAACCGGCGCGCGCAACTGGATTCGGTCTCGTTCGGCCCGGACATCGAGTTCGACTTTCGAGGCGTCAAGGCAGGGCCGGCGCTGCTCGACTGCTACCACGACTACACCATGGCCGACATCGCGCTGTTCGAAGCGGGCCTCACGGCCCAGGAGGACGGCTACGACGCCGTCTGCATCGACACGATGAGCGATTCCGGCATGAACGCCATGCGCTCGGTGCTCGACATCCCGGTGATCGGGCCGGGGCGGGCCTCCTACATGATGGCGCTCATTCTCTGCAACCGCTTCTCGGTGGTGACGCAGTGGGACGGCTGGATCCCGCTCTACAAGAAGAGCAGCATCGAATACGGCGTCGCCGACCGCCTGGCCTCCGTCCGCTCCATCAACGTGATGCCGGATGTCGAGAACCTGCTCGGCGGCAAGGAGGAAGTGGTCTTCCCCAAGCTGGTGGAGTGCGCCACGCGCTGCATCGAGGACGACGGCGCCGAGGCGATCCTGCTGGGCTCGACCACCATGCACCAGGC